>JASHUS010000193.1 GCA_030039865.1 Thermoplasmata archaeon | reverse complement strand
GCACGACCATCTCCGACGCGCGCGGCGAGGCCGTCTATTGGATCGACGGGTTCACCGCGGAGCATAACGGGACCCTCGCCACGGACGTCTACGAGCTCACGGCGAGCTACGACGGCCTCACGTCGAACCTGACGGTCGTCTACGCGGAGCCGCAGTCGGGCTCGTTCTACACCGGCAACCTCGCGTCGAGCGGGACGACGATATCGGGGACGCTCACGTTCGCCGGCATGAAGTACGTCGGCTCGATCAACGTCTCCGTCGGAAGCGGCCCCGGGCAGTACGAGAACTGGACCTGTCCGCTCCCGTCCGGCGCGACCCAGCCGGCGAACACGCTCGCGCTGCCCGGATGCTCCCCGTTCCTCGACGAGAACTTCGGGGCGGACATCTGGGAGAGCGGCGTCGACAACGGCGCCCTGCCGGTCAACCTCAGCACGGCCGGGCTCACCGGACCGGTGGTGCTCAGCATCGTCGGGATCGGCGCCAACGACGTGTCGTTCGGGTACTGCGAGAGCTACTTCGGCGAGGAGTTCTGCTACAGCGACGTGGCGGTCCAGAACCCGCTGATCTGGCAGGACCCGGTCGTCTTCCTCCCGGCGAGCCTCTCCGCGAGCGCGAGCGGAACGGTGTCCGGCACGGACACGATCAGTTGGAGCGGCGCGGCGTACACGAGCGCGGACGGAGCGGAGCTCGCGACCGGCGTCCTCAGCCTGGTCTGGGGCGGCGGCTCGACGGTGCTCGCGACCGGTCTCTCGGGGAGCTACGCCCTCGACACGACGGGGCTCGCGAACGGCGCGTACTCGGTCGACTTCACCGAGACCGCCACCGGCGTGGTCCCGACGACCCGGAGCGTGGCGATCTACGTCGACAACGCACCGGCGGCCTCGCCGTCGCCGACGGCCCCCGCGCCCGCCCATCCGAGCTCGAGCGGACCCGTCCTCTTCGGTCTGATCGCGGGGGAGAACCTCCTCTACCTCGTGGCCGCGCTCGGGGTCGCGGGCGGAGCAGGCTGCGTGTATCTGGCGATGCGCCGGCGGCCGACCCGGCCCTCGGGAGGGACGGGATAGCGGCCGGAACCGGCCCACCGGAGCCAACCCCTTCCCTCGATTCGGTTCGGGAACGGTCGAATACCTGGTAGACAAAAACGTATAATCGGCACCGGGAGGTCGCCGGTCGGATCCAAGGACCGGCCCGGTCCAAGGCTCGGGTCCCAACGGGTACCATGGGTGATCGTCCTCGCGGCCCACTGATGTTTGCCGGCGGTCCTCCGGGACGCCTCCGATCGGTCGGGGGGGCCCGCGCCGGCGCTCGTCGTCCCGGAGCCGGTGTGCCGGCGTTCGCGCTCGTCCTCGCGTTCGTCGCGGTGGCCGGCACGATGGGAACCGTCTGGGCGTCCCCCGCCCGAGCGGCCTCGGATCGCACACCGGTCGCCGCACCAGTCCACCCGCTCGCGACCACCTCCGCGGCGCCGAACGTGATCTCCCTCATCCCGGAGCCGGCTTCCGTGCCGTCCTGGTGCGGCCAGGCGAACACGACCGACCGGTACACGTCCGACTCGGCGGGCTTCCTCTCGCTCCAGAGCAACCTCTTCAACCTGACCTCCGGCTCGACCGGCGGTTCGACGCTGTGCTACGACAACGCGACCGGCACGGTCTCCGACCAGATCGTGACGTCCACGCCGGGCGCCCGCATCGGGAAGGTCATCGGGTTCCCGGCCGCCGTGCTGGGACAGAACATCTACGGCGGAACGAGCGGCCTGACCGACCCCGCGCTCCCCCTGCCCGACGTTCAGGTCCGCAACCTCACGTCGGAGTCGCTCTGGTCGGCCGTGAACTACTCCGTGACGGAGGAGGGAGGGACCGAGTACAACTTCGCCTTCGACGACTGGCTGACCCCGATCGAGGCGAACGCGACCCTGGGCCGCGATCCCGGCGATCGGATCGAGGTCATGGTCTGGTTCTCCGACGACCTCAATCGCAGCTGGGTCAAGCACGGGCAAACGGACGTCGCACTCGGTTCGTTCGTGAACGGCTCGGCCGATCCGTACTCGTGGCTGCGGGACCAGTGGTGCGAGAACGCCAGCCAGATCACCTTCGACTACTACTTCACCGACCACGCGAACACGTCCAGCTCGAACATCACCGGGCTCCCGTCCGCGCTGATCGCGGTGAACATGTCCCAGGTCTTCGCGAACGTCGAGAGCTACGTCGACTCCGAGGGCGCCTGCTGGGCACCCGCCGGCACCAACATCAGCTCCTACTACGTCGACGAGTTCCCGCTCGGGATCGAGTTCTACCCCCCGAAGTCGAGCGGCGACGAGGACGAGGCGGTGAGCTGGAGCGCCAACACCTGGTGCTACACGACGCTCAACGGCACGGCGACGGCGAACGAGGTCGACTGCCACCCGACGGGCGGATCGACCGTCACGCCGCTCACCCCCTCGGCGAGCGCGAACGTCACGAGCGGTCTCGAGCCGCTCGACGTCAACTTCTCGGGGAGCGCCACCGGCGGCGAACCCCCCTACGACTACATCTGGTCGTTCGGCAGCGGGCTCGGGACTCGATCCGCCCAAGCGACCAACTACACCTACTGGCAGCCCGGCACGTACGAGGTGAACGTGACGGTGGTCGACTACAACGACATCGCCGTCTCCCCGGATCTCACGATTACCGTCGAGCCGGTGCACAACCTCACGGTCGAGTTACGGGCGAGCCCATCGAATGTGACGACCGGGACGGCCGTCACGCTCTCGGCGACGGTCGCCGGAGGGCGCACGCCGTACACGTACCAATGGTGGGGGCTCCCGAACGGTACCGGCTGCCAGTCGGCGGATCAGGCGAACCTGACGTGCGCCCCGGAGGCGAACGGAACCTGGACGATCATCGTCGGCGTCTCGGACCCGGGCGGCTACGCGCAGGCTTCGGCCAACCTGACCGCTTCCTCCCCCGCCAACTCGACACGCACGCCGACGCCCCCGGGGTCGACCGGCCCTTCCCCGTCCGGTGCGGGGTCCTCGATCACCTCGGAGGAGATCGCCTACGCGCTGATCGGGGTCATCGTGGTCGTCGCGATCCTGGCCTCGCTCGTCCTGTTCGTCCGGCGCGCTCGGCGCGCGGGCGGGACGCCGCCCACCCCGCCCACCGGCGGGCCTCCGAGCTGACGAGCCGCCGGCGAACGACCCTAGCGGCTTCTCGGACCTTGCGGGATGCCCCGGGGGATCGCCGAGGCGACCGCGGGGAACGAGGGTCCGTTCGAGCCGGCCGGCGGCGGGGAGGCTCCCGCCGCGGGGGCGAGGAGCGTCAGCGACCCCGAGTCGTAGTTCGAGACGAAGACCGTCGCGGAGGACGGGTCGATCGCCACGGCGGCCGGACCGACCCCGACCGTGTATCCCCCGACGCCCTCGCCCGAGGTCCCGTTGATCACCGTGATGAGGTCGCTGTAGAAGCTCGCGACGTAGACGTCCCCGTCGGCCGGGTCGTACGCCGAGCCGAAGACTCCGACCCCGGCGGCGTCGCTGATCCCGAGCTCCTGGCCCTTCGAGCCCAGCACCGTGACGTTGTCGGAGCCGAAGTTCCCCACGAAGGCGCGGCCATTCTTCGGGTCGATCGTGATCGTATACGTCTCGCTGCCGGTCGTCGAGTTGCGGATCCAGACGTTCGTTCGGGCGTTCAGCACCGTGACGTTCCCGAGGTTGTACTCGCCGACGAACAACGTGCCGCCCTTCGCGTCGTACGCGATCGCCCCGGGCGGCGTCGCGAGGTCGATCGAGGTCACGACGGTCCGAGCGGCCGGATCGAGGACGGTGATGTTGTTCGAACCGGGGTTCGTGACGTAGAGGTCGTGGTTCTCGCCGTCGTAGGCGATCCCCCACGGGTTCGTCCCGGCCGGAAGGTAGCCGACGATCCGATTGGTCGTCCCGTTCACGATCGACACGTTCCCCGCATCGTAGTCGTCGACGTAGAGGTCGGTCGTCGCGGGGTCGTAGGCGACGCCGTACGGCGTCGTCCCGAGCGGGACGTACCCGACCACGCGGTCGGTCGCGCCGCTCACGATGATGAGCTGCGAGGAGAGAAGGTCGCCCACGTAGAGGTCGCCGTTCGCCGCGTCGTAGGCGAGGTCGTACGGCGCCGCGCCGAGCAGGACGGCCGCGAGGACTCGGTAGGTGCTCGCGCTGATGACGCTGACGTTGTTGTACGCGTAGTCCGAGACGAAGATGTCCCGGTTCACGGAGTCGTAGGCCAGGCCGGCGGGGTTCCGCAGGACCGGGAAGGTTCGCACGACGCGATCGGTCGACGTGCTCACGACGCTGACGTTCCCCTCGAGGCCAACGAACAGATCGTGGTTCGTCGTGTCGTACGCGAGCATCGTCGGCAGGTCCGGTAGAGCGACCGATCCGACGACCGCGCCCGACGCCGGATCGAAGACGGTGAGGTCGCTCCCGCTCGCGTTGCCCAGATAGAGGTCGTGATCCGAGCCCGCGTAGAGGACCGACGACGGTTCGAACGGGAGCGTGACGTTCCCCGCGATTGACTGCTTCGCCGCGTGCACGAGCGTAAGGTTGCCGTAACTCGCGGACGGACTGCCGGTCGGGATCGACGGGATGTAGAATTCCCCGTCCGAGGGATCGTAGGCGAGGCCGTTGGGTCCCGCGACCGGGAAGCGGTCGCCGCCGAACGCGAGGCTCTTCAGGAGGACGCCACTCGAGCCGCTCAGGATGGCCAGCCAGGCGGTCCCGGTTGAATTCACGCCAGTGACGAAGAGGTCGCCGTTCGCCGGATCGGGGGCCATGGCGAGCGGCTCGAATCCGATGCCGACGGTGCGCTCGATGAGATCGCTCGAGGCATTGACGAAGCTGACCTCATCGTAGGTCTGCAGCCCGAAGAAGAGACCGTCATCCTGGGCGTCATAGGCTAGCGTGTTCGGATACGCCCCCGTGGCGATCGTCCCGACTACCTCGTTGGTCGCGCCGCCGATCGCGTCAATCACCCCGCCGTAGAAGCTCTCGACGTAGACCACGTTGGTAGTGGGGTCGTAGGCCTCGAGCGACGGCAGGTCGGAGGACGTCGAATCGAAGTCGCCGGCCACGACCGAGTCGTTGAACAGCACGAGCGTGGACTCGTTGAGCGTCGCGTACTTGGAGTCCAGGGCCCGAACCGAGGGCCCCGCGGTCGTCAGCAACGTTCCCGCCGTCGCTGGACTCCCGCTCCCCCGACTCCCACCGGGGTCCGCGACTACGGCGACGGCCGCGAGGAGGAACGCTCCCGCCAGCCCGATCACTACGGCACTGCACCAAAGTCGCGAGACTCGAGGCTGCATCGTCATACTCACCACGCGGCCGCTCCCGGCGGGGCCGGAAGTGATCGCGAGCCGGAACTAGGCCTACGTCGCGCCCGGTCGCGATAAATCTTGGCGTGGGCGCCGGTCCGGCCTGCGGACCGTTAACTCCGCGCTCGTCCGGCCGCCTCGCTCGCGCGCTCGCCACGCTCATATCCGCGCCGCCCCCTCGACCCAGGCGATGGCGAAAATCCCACCGGTGACCGAGAAGTTCTATCTCGCGGTACCGCCCGCCAAGGTCTACGCGGCCCTGACCCGGCCCCGGCAGCTGGCGAAGTGGTTCCTCGCGGAAGCGAAGTTCACGCCCAAGCCCAAGACGCCGTTCGAGTTCACCTGGCGGGGCGGGTACACGATGAACGGTCGAGTCCGCGACGTCGCGACCAATCGGCGCGTCACGCTCGATTGGATCGACCGGTTCGAGGATGGGAAGACGTTCGAGACGCGCGCGGAGTTCGTCCTGCGACGCCGGGGCCGAGGAACCGTGCTGACGCTCACGCACCGGGGGTTCAAGTCCGGCAAGAAGTGGGTCGCCCTCTACGGGTCGATCCGAGCCGGCTGGACGTACTACCTCATGAACCTCAAATCCGTCCTGGAGCACGGGACGGACCTCCGGTCCGACCTCGACTCGGTCGCGTAGACCCCGCGAGGCCGGGGGACCCCCGGCTCGACGGCTACAGACCGCCGCTGACGAAGAAGTAGATTCCCACGACCACGAGAATGATCGCGAGGATCAGCAGCAGCCAATGGACGACCCATGCGGCCACGAACACGATGATGCCGATGATGATCAGGATCACCGCGAGCGGCAGGCCGAAGAAGTCCGTCATGGTCGGCTTGACGGGCTCGGCATATTTGATGATACCGTAGAATTCGCATTCCCCACGCTTGGACCGGACCCTCCCTCCGCAAGGCCTATGCCTCTTTCCTCCTCGGTCGGAGAAGGATGAGTACGACGTCCGTCGACGCCCTCGCGTCGTTGGAGACCGAGGTCGCCGAACATTTCTTCGAGAGCCATCCGACCCAAGCGGCGGGACTCGGACTCCACGAGTACGACGGGAAGCTTCCCGATCTATCCGCCGAGGCGACCCAGGCGTGGAGCCGGACCGCGCAAACCCTCCTTCGACGTCTCGACGAGCTCGGAGGTCGGGACCTTCCGTCGGGGCGTCAGCTGGATCGAGACCTGCTCCGGTTGCTGCTCGACGGATCGCTCTTCGAGCTCAACGAGTCCCGCGATCTCGATCGAAATCCCATGTCGTACCTGTTCGTGCCGGACCTCACGAACTACATCGCACGGGACTACGCGCCGATCGACGTGCGAGCCGGGGCCGTACGGCAGATCCTCGCGGGTGTCCCCCATCTCCTCGACACAGCGCGACATCGCTTGGAAGCGGTGCTTCCGAAGCCGTTCGTCACGCTCGCGATCCAGATCGCGTCGGGCCTGCCGGAGCACTTTGCCGAGGGGGAGACGCTGGCCGCTGCCGCGCCGTCGGAACTGCGCTCGTCGGTCCGGGAAGCAAGGTCGGCCGCGGACGACGCCGCCCGTTCCTTCGGTCAGTGGCTGCAGCAGGACCGGCTCCCGAGAGCGAGCGAGGATTTCCGCCTCGGGCGCGAACGGTTCCAGCGACTCCTGTGGGTCCGGGAAGGGCTGCGAACGCCCGTCGAGGACATCCTGGCGGCCGGCCGCGCGGATCTTCAGCGGAACCAGGATCGGCTGACGGAGATTGGACGACAGACGGGTACCCCGCCGGCCACGTTGCTCGCGCGACTCAACGAACGCCATCCGACGGAGGCGGAGCTCCTGCCGCTCGTGCGTCGGCTCACGGACGAGGCGCGCGAGTTCGTCCGCACCCGGGATCTCGCCACCATCCCGGAGCCCGAGCTTTGCCATGTTCGCGAGACCCCGCCCTGGGCGCGCGACCTGTGGACCGCCGCTCTGAGCCCCCCGGGCCCGTTCGAGAAGCCGATCGACGGGATCTACTGGGTGACGACGGTCGATCCGGCCTGGTCCGCGGCGCAGAGGGACGGGTGGATGCGCACGCTCAATTCCGCGATGCTGAAGAACACGACCGTCCACGAGGTGTGGCCGGGCCACTACCTGCAGGCCCTGCACTTCCGGCGGACCGAGCAGAGCCTCGCGCGCAAGGTCTGGTTCTCGTTCTCGTTCTGCGAAGGATGGGCCCACTACTGCGAGCAGGCCTCGGTCGAGGCCGGCTACGATGGTCGGTCGGTCGACGCGGAGGTCGCCGAGCTGCGGGATGCCCTGCTCCGCGACTGCCGGCTCATCGCGTCGATCTCGATGCACACGCAAGGGATGACGGTCGAGGAGGCAACGCGGATGATGCAGGCCGAGGCGCACCTCGAGGAGATCCACGCGCAGCGCGAAGCGATCCGAGGCACGTACAACCCCGAGTACTTCTGCTACACCTTGGGCAAACTCGCCATCCTCGACGTTCGCGCGAAGTATCTCGCAACTCGCTACGGATCGTCATTGCGACGCTTCCACGACTCCCTGCTCTCGTTCGGCACCCCGCCGATCGGGTTCCTCGACGGCCTGGTCGCGAACGCGTCCGCACACTAGGCTCCCACATCGCGGGCCGGTCGAACGGAACTTCCTTCGCGGAACCGGGGACCCGAACGTGCCCGAGACCGGCTCGGAAAGCCTTACCTAGCCGGGGGCGGATTCGCGTCAAAGTAGGCGAGGGACCGCCCGCGGGCCAACGCGGGGTCCTCGCCGGCGCGCCGGAGAACGACCATGGGGCCCGTCACGCGGAACGCGACGGCCGGATGGGCCGTCGCTTTCGTGCTGGTGACCGTGGTAGGGGGCGCCTGGAGTTTCCCTGCGTACTTCGGTGAAGTCCAGCGCGCCTCGGCGGACGAGCTCCCGTCAGCGGGGACCCAAGCGGCCGCACTTGCCGAAGCCGGGCGTACGCTCTCGCTCCGTGAGACCTCCTCGATCCTGCCGGAGCCCGCGTGTTGCCGCGCCGCGATATCTTCCCTGAGCTCCGTCAGCATCGCGGGGGGTCGATCCGACCCGCCCGCGTCGCGATACGGCGCCGGGATGGCCTACGACGCGAAGGACGGGTACGTCGTGCTCTTCGGGGGGTACACGCTGAAGAGCTACCTCAGCGACACCTGGAAGTTCTCCGGCGGGGTCTGGACGAAGCTCACGCCGTCGGTCCACCCCTCCGCGCGGTTCGATCCGGTGATGACGTACGACGCGGCGGATGGCTACGTCGTACTGTTCGGCGGCTACAACGGCACCACCTCGCTGAATGACACGTGGACGTTCTCGGCCGGACAGTGGACGGAGCGGTCGCCGGTCACCCACCCCAGCGCCCGCTTCGCCGCGTCGTTCGCGTTCGATCCGGCGGACAACTATACCGTCCTCTTCGGAGGGGCCACGATCACCAGCGGGACGAACAAGTTCGACTTCGATACATGGAGATTCTCGGGCGGTGCCTGGACCGAGCTTCACCTCGGAACCCATCCCTCCGCGCGGGGAACGTCCGGCCTCGCCTACGACGCGGCGGACGGCTATCTGGTCCTTTTCGGCGGATGCGGGAGCCTGATCGGGTTCTGTGGCCACCCGGATCGGGACACGTGGAAGTTCGTCGGCGGCCACTGGACGAACATTTCCTCGCCGGGGCCCTCGGCCCGTGGCGCGCCAGCGATGACGTACGACGCGGCGGACGGGTACCTGCTGCTCTTCGGCGGAGCCAACAACAGCACGACGTTCAACGACACGTGGACGTTCCTCGGCGGAGCGTGGACGGAGATCTCGCCCGCGACGCATCCGTACGGCCTCGCGGTGGCCTCGATCACCGACGATCCGAGCGCCGGTTATGTGGTGCTCTTCGGCGGCTACCACATCCCGGCCAAGGTCAAGGACGACACGTGGTCGTTCGTGGGTGGGACCTGGACGAAGGTGTAGCGTCGCGCGCGAGGAGCCGGCGGCTCAACGCGTCACGTGGCGGAGGATGAACTCGTTACCGTCCGGGTCCGCAAACACCGCGCGCACCACGGTCCCGATCGGGGATTGAGCGGTCTTCGCTTCGTTGACGATCGTGCCCCCGCGCCGCCGGATCTCCTCGATCGCGGCCCGGGGATCCGGGTTCGAGAAGACGATACCCGAGACGGTGCCGGGGTCCCGCCCGCCTTCTTCCGGCGTCGTGATGTGCATCGTGAGCAGCGTCGTCGTCCCGGGAATGGCGTACGCCAATCGCGATGCTTGAGGATTGAAATCCACCTCGATGAGGCCAAGTACGTCCCGGTAGAACTTCCGCGCGCGCTCGACGTCGGTGATGTGGACCGTGACCGCTTCCATTCCTTCGATGATGGCCGTCATGCAAGGTACCCGGACTCCGTCACGCCCCGTCCCGCCATTAAGGCTCGGCCCGCTGGTCGCCACCCGCGTCCGGGCCCGTGGGGCCCCCTTGGGCGATCAGGCGCCCGACCCGTCTGCTGTGGAGCCCGCGTCGTTCCCCGAATCGGACGCTTCCGGCTTCTTCGGTCGCGTTTCCTTCGCCTCGCCGCCCGGGTAGACGAGCTTCCAGAGCAGACTGTTGACCGCCGCCTGTGTCTCCTCCTCGCTCGGAGTCGGCGAGGGGGCGTCGGGCGGGGCCCTCTTCGCGGGAGTGAGGGGCGCCGGGACGGGATAGTCTTCGTTCGAGGGAGACGAGCTCTCGCTCGTGGCCCGGGTCGGCTCCGCGAGCGAGTCCGCACCTTCCGGACCGGTCGCGGACGCCGCGGACTCGGCGGAGGTCCCGGGCGGGGATTCGGCGATCTCCGACGGGTACGCCGGTGTAGCGACCCCCTCCTCCGCGGAGGGGGGCTTCGCTTCGGCCGGTGGGATCGTCGTGGGCGGGCTCAGCGGAGGCTCTGCTGCAGGAGCCCAGGATGGCGACTCCGGCGGCGCCCGCTCCGCGCTGAGACTCGGGTCCTCCGGCGAGGAAACTACGGTATCGCCCCCCGTACCGGACGACTCCACCGTCGACGCGGGGGTCGGGATTGGCGGTTCGGGAGTCGGCTCGCTGGCAGGGATGGGCGTCCGCTCCGGGGGACTGGAGCTCGTCTCGTTCGCGGCCGGGGAGTCCGCAACAGGGGCGGGCTGGTCCGAACCAAGGAGGGGATCTGGGGGCGATGCCGAAGGCTCCGCACGCGGCTCGACGCTCGAGTCGGGGATCGGACTCGCGAGCTCGAAGCGAGGCGGCACGATCATAGTCTCGGGCGCCGCAGCCACAGGCTCGATCGGTGCGGCAGCACTCGTTTCGAGCGGCTCGCTGACTCCCCCGACCGACGTCAACGGCGCAGGCTCAGAGCTCGCCGCGCTTGGTTCGACCGTCGGAGGGAACGCTGGCTCGAGGGGGGACTCGGTCAATGGCGCGGTCGCCGGGACGGGTGACTCACCGCTCGAAGGGACGAACGTGGGAGGGGGAAGCTCGTACCTCGGCGGGACGATGTCCGAGATCGGTTCCGCCGACTCGGGAGTGGCCGGCGGCGTATCAGCCGCGGGCTCTGTGGGCAGCGTGGCGGGAGTTCCCTCCGGTCCGACACTCGGCTCGAGCGTCGGCTCCGATGTGATCGGAGCGGTCACCGGGGACTCGGGGACTGAAAACGGCGGGACAGCGGGAGCCACGTCCGCCGGCTCCGCGGTCGTCGGTTCGAGAACGGCCGCCGAGAACAGGGGACTCGGCTCGTTCTCGGGCGTGACGGCCGAGACCGGGGTCGTCGCGTTGACAACATCGGGCGACGGAGCGGGTTCGGAGGACTCCAGCTGGTCTCCCGCCGAGGGCGAGGCCTCCGACTCCGCCGGGATGGCGCTGGCCTCTTCCGAAGGGCCGGAAGCCGGCGCGTTGGACTCGGGGAGCGGCTCGACGAGCGGCAGGGCGCTGGACGCAGTGGCTCCGGCGATCGGTTCGAGCGCGGGCACTGACGCGGTCGCTGAGGTCGGCAGCTTCGGGTTTTCGGCACTCGACGCTTCCGGCGAAACGAGAGGGGACTCGAGGGGCGCGACGGTCGCCGTCTCCGACGTTGCCGCGAGGTCCGCACTGGGTTCGGGCCCCGACGCGGCCATCGGCGCCGCGCTGACGGCCTCTCCCTCGACGACGGACGCCGAGCCGACGGGGGCGAGCTCGATGGCCCCTTCCGCGTCCGACCGCGAATCCGAGGGGATCGTGACGGCGCTCGATTCCTCCGGTGCCGGCGGAGCCGGCGTCGGCGCTTCGGGAACCGGCTCCGTCGGCTCCGCACTCACTTCCGCGTGGGTGGCGGGGATGCCGGACGGCGCTGTGGGCTCGGGGGCCGGCTCGGAGTCCGTCACGGCCGGAAGGACGGTCACGTACGCGACCGTCGGTGCAAGGGCCGGGGGCGACGGGCCGAACAGCTCGTCCCCGGCGGGAGAAGCCGCCGCGGAGGACGGGGCGGTCGGTGGGGACGACGCCGCCGCTGCCGGCGAACTTCGACGGCGACGGAGCGCCACGACGATGAGAAGCACCGCCACGACCGCCGCGACGACAACGATCCAGAGCCACGTCCCGATCGGCGAGCCCGAGGACGCCGGTGAGACGGGGCGGTAGGTCGCCGTCGCCGACGAACCACCGGCGTCCGTAGCGGTCACGGTCGAGCCCGAGATCCCGTTCGGGACACGGAACGTGCAGCTGAACGCACCGGTGCCGCTGGTTTGCAGCGATCCCGAAAGGCAGGCCGCGACGGGCTGGCCATCGAAATTCAGCGAAGCGAGGGTCGAGTCGACCGAGAAGCCGGTGCCGTTCACCGTGACGGTGCTGCCCGGGCTACCTTGGGGAGGGGTGACCGCGATCAGCGGGGTCGTCACCAGGAAGGAAATCGCCGAAGTCGCGGTCGACGTGGCCGCGTTCGTCCCGACGAGCGGGTACGAACCCGCGGAGACCGAGGGCACCGAGAACGTGCAGTCGAAGTCCCCATCGCTCGCGGTGAGAAGTCCCGAGCTCGACAGGGATCCGACCGAACAGGTGCTGGCCACGATCGCCGTGGTCCCGAACTCGAAGGTCACCGCGGCGGCGGAACTGAAGCCCGTGCCGTCGATCGAGAAGGTGGCGCCGACCGGTCCCTGACCGGTCTCGAGGGATATCGCCGGGAGAGCGACCGATACGGACGGCGACGCCGAGGAGGTCGCCTGTTCGCTCGACGTGGCCCGATCACTGACCTCGAGTTCGAACGAGTACGTCGCGCCGGGGGTCACCGAGCCGCCGGCTACGAGGCAAGTGACCGTCGCGCCCGGTTCCCCGCCCGAGCCGCTCTCGGAAGAGCCGCAGAGCGACGCGAGGGCGTACGCGCCGCCGTTCGTCGAGACGAGCCACGTCCAGTTGTACGGGGCCGTGCCGGTCGAAGGGAGGGAGCCGGTCACGGTCAGGGAACCCGCGAGCGTGAGGATGGCCGCGCTGAGGGAGGGAGCGACCGGGGCCTCGAGGGTCGGACGCACCTCTATGGAGGGCGCGCCGCCGGACACGACGGTTTCGGGACCCGCCCCCGAGCTGTCGGTGACCTGGAGGGCGAAGGTGTAGTTGTCGCCGGCGGCGAGCGAGTCGGCCGCGATCGAGCAGGTTTCGACAGTCCCCGCCGTCGCCCCGGTTCCGCTGGCGACCGCGCACTGCGTCGCCGACTGGAGCGCGCCCGAGTTGACCGCGACCAGCCATTGCCAGGAGTACGGTCCGGTGCCGGTCGACGGGAGCGTGCTCGTCAGCGACGCGGCTTGGTTCGCGTCGAGCGCGGTGGCGCTCACGGCCGGCGTCGTCGGCGCCGTGAGCGCTGAATTGACGTCGAGCAGGACCGAGC
>JASHUS010000192.1 GCA_030039865.1 Thermoplasmata archaeon | reverse complement strand
ACACTGGTTCCCGAGGGTCCGAATCCGGAGCGCATTCCTCCTAGGGTCGTTCCGCGCCCGCTGGGTCCCCGTCGCGACCGGCCCCGGCGCGAGCGCTCCGACCGCCAAGCATTAAAGCGACCCCCGGTCGCTTTCGGCCGATGGCCGAGCCGGTGGTGGTCGGGCAGGACGTCTGGAAGGTCTACGGCGCTGGCGATACCTCGGTGGCCGCCCTGCGGGGGATCAACATCGAAGTGCTGCGAGGGGAGATACTCGCCGTGATGGGTCCGTCCGGCAGCGGCAAGACGACGTTCCTGAACTGCTTCAGCGGGCTCGACGACATCTCCCGCGGGACGGTCACGCTCGAGGGCACGAACATCCACACGATGCCGGACGCGAAGAAGAGCGAGTACCGCGCCCGTCGTACCGGTTTCGTCTTCCAATCGTACAATCTCCTACCGATCCTCACCGCCGAGGAGAACGTCGAGATGCCCCTCCTCATCGCCGGCCGGGGGGCGAAGGAGGCCCGCGAAGAAGCACGGGCGATCCTGACGCAGATGGGACTCGGAGAACGCCTCACCCACCGGCCCGCCGAGCTCTCGGGGGGCCAGCAGCAACGCGTCTCCCTGGCGCGCGCCCTCGTCGCCCACCCCGCGATCGTCTGGGCCGATGAGCCCACGGGGAACTTGGACGCCGAGGGCGCGCGCGAGGTCATCACCCTCTTGCGCGAGCTCAACCGGCGCTACGAGCAGACGATGGTGGTCGTAACTCACGACGCGGACGTCGCAGCCGGCTGCGATCGGACGATGCGCATGCGCGACGGTCAGTTCCTGAGCTGATTCGGGGAGGAGACGTGGCCGGATCGGTAGTGGGCCTCCTGGTCCTCCTTCTCCTCATCGTCGCGATCGTCACGCTGTATCTGGCGGTGCGCCATCGCCTCGCCTTCCGCATCGCGACGCGCAACGTGCAGCGGGGGAGGGCACGGACCGCCCTCCTCATCGCCGGCTTGCTCGTCGGGACCACCATCGTCTCCGGGAGCCTCGTTGTCGGCGACACGATCCAGCAGCTGTCGTACCACTACACCTACCTCGGCGCGGGCTACGTCGATGAAGCGATCGTGGGTCAACCTTCCCCGACCGGCGGCAACGCGTACTATCCGGAGTCGGTCTACACCGAAACAGCCTCGCTCGTGTCCGGCCACTCCCAGATCGTCGGCGTGGCCCCGATGATCGTCAGTTCGGCGTCCGCGTATGATCGGACGACGGGCATCCCCGAGACCGCCCTCAATTTGATCGGGGTGAACGGGAACCAGAGCACCGCGCTCGGGGCGTTCCTGGCCCAGAACGGCACTTCGATCGAGGGTCCGGTCGCCGGCGGGGTCCTCATCGACGAGCAGACGGCCAGCGCCCTCAACGCGAGCACCGGCGACTCGCTCGTCGTCTACGGCGCGACCGCGGTCGAGCTCCAAGTCCAAGCGATCGTTCAGCCGAACGTCCGGGGAGCGTTCATCACCGCGGGCCTATCGCCCGGGAACTTGTTCGTGACACTTTCCACCGCTCAGGCGATCGAAAATGTAACCGGGGCGATCAACTACATCGCGATCACGAACGCCGGCTCCCAGGCGGCCGGAGCCGCATCCTCGTCGTCCGTCAGCGCCTATCTCAACACCACGCTCGCCGCGGTGCTCGTGGCCCACGCGCTCACCGTCACGACGCCGCTGCAGACCGCGCTGGCCCAAGCGACCACGAGCAGCCAGAGCACGCTCACCCTGTTCCTGGTGCTCGGCCTCTTCTCCATCCTAGCCGGAGCGATGCTGATCGTCGGAATCTTCGTCATGCTCGCCGAGGAACGCAAGGGCGAGATGGGCATGCTGCGGGCGATCGGCATGCGGCGTCGGGAGCTCGTCTATACCTACTACTTCGAGGGCGTCATCTACGCGGCGGGCAGCGCGCTCGCGGGAACGTTCGTCGGCGTGGGCGTCGGCTATCTCCTCGTGAACCTGGCGAGCTCGATCCTGTCGTCGGAGGGACTGCCGCCCGGCGCCCTCGTTCAATCGTTCACGGTCACCGGCGAAAGCCTCGTGATCGCCTACGTGGTGGGATTCCTCCTCACGCTCGCGACGGTCGTGGTGGCTTGCCGGCGCGCGAGCCGGCTCAACATCGTACGCGCCATTCGGGACATTCCCGAGCCCCGCCCGGCGGTCCGTACGTACACCTTCCTCGCCTACTTCGGCGGCGTGCTGGTCGTCCTCGGGCTCCTCGGGTTCTTCGCGACCTACCGAGGGACGGACAATATCGCGTATCCCATTCTGACCGGTTCGCTCGCGATCCTCGGGGTCGGACTGATCGCCGCCCGGTTCGTGCTCAACCGCTACGCGTTCACGGGGACCGGGATCGCGCTGGTCGTCTTCGCCGGGACCGAGGCCCTCCACACGTACCTGTTCGGCTCCGCGCACTCGGGCGGGGTGTTCAATCTCTTCGTCGAGGGGATCCTGCTCGTCGGCGGGGCCCTGATGATCATCCTCCTGAATGCCGACCTTCTCGTCCGGGGCCTGCGGGCGCTCGGAGGGCCTCGTGTCCGCTCGAGCCCCGTCGTGCGGATCGGGACCGAGTACCCGACCCGCCAACCCTCCCGGACGGCCGTGAGTCTCGCGATCTTCGCGCTCGTCGTCTTTACCATGGTCGCCACCGCGGCGGCCGGCTCGACCCTCGAGGGGAGCCTCAGCGACACCGTCCACAACGAGTCCGGCGGCTACACGTACTACGGCGTCTCGAAGCTCCCGATGCCGGATCTCTGGGAGCAGATCCAAGCGAACCTGACCCTCGCCCCGCTCTTCGTGAACGCCGTGCCGGTCGTCTACGGGCCGGCGGTGAACGTCAACGTCTCGGGCTACTCGGCGAATCCGTACTCGGACAACCTCTT
>JASHUS010000191.1 GCA_030039865.1 Thermoplasmata archaeon | reverse complement strand
CAGGCCGACCTAGGGACGCCCGACCCTCCGCGGGAACGGCAGCTGACACGGGCCGCCAGAAAGTGCGGCGGAGGGGCGTGCGATGTACGTTCCGGTGATTCAGGCTGGCTCAAAGAAACCGGACCGCTTCCAGATTGAACGGTGCCTGCGCCCCGATGCCGAAACGATGATGGAGGCTCGCCGCGAGGTCGACCGCGCGCGACTCCTCCCCATGGTTGACGATGATCTGTCGAGGTCGGGGGTCGAGGTTCCCCACGTAGTTCATCAGCTGGTTGCGGTCGGAGTGCCCGGAGAAGCCCTCGACGGTCGCGATCTCGAGTCGAACGGGGACCGATTGGGTGCGGCCGCCATCCGCGAAGGACGCCTCGGCGAGCCCCCGCTGCAGCCGCCGGCCGAAGGTCCCCTCCGCCTGGTATCCGACGAACAGGAGCGCGTTCGTCTTGTTCGGAGCCCAGCCGCGGAAGTACTCCATCACGGGCCCTCCGCTCATCATGCCCGAGGTGGCGAGCACCACGCACGGCTCGGTCGAGTCCAGCACCTCCGAGCGCATGTGGGGCGAATCGATCCGTCGGAAGATCTCCGAGAGGAACGGGTTGTCGCCCTGCTGGAAGATCTGCGTGCGCAGCTGGCTGTTGAGGTACTCGGGATACGCCGTGTGGATCGCCGTCGCCTCGAAGATCATCCCGTCCAGGTAGACCGGCACCTTCGGTACCTGGCCCTCGCGCATCCCTTGCTCCAGGACGAGCATCATCTCCTGCGACCGGCCGACCGCGAAGACGGGGACGGTGAGCTTCCCGCCCCGGCCGAGGACGGTGCTCGCGTAGCGGCAGAACTCGTCGGTGGCCTGCTGGCGGCTCGGCTGCGTGTTCCGGGCCCCCCCGTAGGTCGACTCGATCACGAGCGTGTCCAATCGGGGGAACCGGACGTTCGCCGGGTCGAAGAGCCACGTCCGCTCGTACTTCATGTCGCCCGTGAAGGCGATGTTGTGGTCCCCCTGGCCGAGATGGAAGTGGCAGATCGAGGAGCCGAGGATGTGGCCGGCGTTGTGGAGCGTGAGGCGGATGTCGGGGGCGATGTCGGTCGTCTCGCCCCAGCGGAGCGGGATCGTGCGGGTGACGAGCTCGCGGACGTGGGAGGAGTCGTAGAGGCCGCGGCGCGCCTCCTGGTTGACGACCTTGATCGCGTCGAGCAGCATGAGCGTCATCAAGTCGCGGGTCGGCGCGGTGCAGTAGATCGGGCCCTTGTACCCGTACTTGAGCAGGACCGGGACGAGCCCGCAGTGGTCGAGGTGGGCGTGCGTGACGACGACCGCGTCGAGCGAGTCGAGGGGGAGGAGCTCGGGCGCGTTGAAGAACGGCGTGCGGTCGGAGCCGGGGTCGATCCCGCAGTCGATCAGCACCTTCGAGTTCTGCGTCGTGAGCAAGCACGCGCTCCGACCCACCTCCCGGAAGCCGCCGAGCGCAGTGGCTCGGCCCCACAGAGGTTCCGGCAGGGGGTCGCGGGCGATCCGGATCCCGACCTTCTTGAGGAACGAACGGCGATCGTCGGTCGAATTGCGTAGGTGGACGCGGACCTCCTCGACGGTCTTAGACGGGATCGGCGGGGTCCGGACGACGGTCGGGACCCAGCCGATCTTCCGCTTGAGGTCGTTGAGGGTCGACCCGCCGCGCCCGATCGCCGCGCCGGGGTTCGCGGCCTCGATCGTCACCTCGCCGGTCTCGGGCTCGAAGAAGAGCTGGTTGATCTCCGCCTCGGCCGGGAGGAGCTCCCGGATGAGCTTCTCGGCTTCCTTCGGATCGATCAGGCTCGCCGGGTCGGTGCGAACGACGACCCGGCGGTGGATCCGCTGCGCGATCTGGCGCAATAGGTCGCCGCCCGATAGGAACGCGTCGAGCTGCTTCGTGTAGAGAACGACCTGCGGACCCTCGAGCTCGATGTCCTCCACCTCGACCGGCGCCGGCAGCAGCTCCGCCAGCGCCGCCCGAGTTTGTTCGATCAGTGCGTCCTCGCTCACAGTCTACTCGAAGGGGTTGGCGGTCCCGTTCCCGGCCCGGCGCCCCGCCCGTCCCACGATCACCGAGCCGCGCGGAAGGGCCGGCGACCCGGGCGTCGGCTGGGTCGGGCCGCCTCCTCGCCCCGGTCGCGGGTGCGACCCGGGCGGTCGGCGTTCCGTAGGAATACGAATTTTGTAAACGACATAAGTTTAAATCGATTCGGGCTCATGGGCGGGCGGTCCACGGGCGGGCGGAGCGAGCGGGGAACGACGGGCCCGCGTCCGAGGGACCTTCGGAGCGGCAGCATGGAGCACAAGGTGCGGGATTTCTCGAAGCTTCTGACGGAAGGCACGATCAAGGGGCTGACCCCGAAGCAGATCAAGGCCCACCTGGGTCTCTACGAGGGGTACGTGCGCAAGCTCAACGAGATCGAGCAGAAGATGGCCGAGTTCCGAGCGAAGCTCGACGCGGAGCCCGACATCCTCCAGAAGAACGCGAACTTCAGCTACGGCGCCTTCAGCGAGCTCAAGCGCCGCGAGATCGTCGCGTACAACGGCAGCTACCTCCACAAGGCGTACTTCGAGAACCTCGAGCCAGTGAACGAGCCCGACGACCAGTTCCGCTCGCTACTCAAGGCCTCGTTCGGGACGATCGAGAAGTGGCAGTCGGAGACGAAGGCGGACGCCGCCTCGACGCCCGGTTGGGTCCTCGTGACGTACGACCACGTGCGGGAGCAGTTGCACAACTGGGTCATCAACGAGCACAGCATCAACGTCCCGGCGATCTCGCAGGACGTCGTCATCGCGCTGGATTGCTGGGAACATGCGTATGCAATCGACTACGGGACCGACAAGGCCACCTACGTCCAGGTCTTCCTCGCGAACCTGAACTGGGAAGAGGCCAACCGCCGGCTCAACGTCGTGCTGAACGGCCGACCCTCACCCGCCATGCGCTGACGCGATCGGGACGCGTGGCCCATGGTGAGCCTCGACGCGCGGTTCGTGCTCGACTGCGCGAGGGGCTTCCGTCCCGCACTCGACCGGTTTCGGCGGCTCCGGGCGGAACTCGAGCCGATGTACCTCTCGACGGCGGCGCGGGCGGCGGTGATGGCCGACGCGGCGACCCGCGACGCGAGGTTCCGGCGGCGTGCCGGGGAAATCCTCGCCTCGACCGAGGAGCTCGCGCTCGATCCGGGCTCCGTCCGATGCGCCGCGGAGATCGCTGAGGAGCTCGCGCGGGAGGGCCGGAAGTTGGGCGGGGTCGACCTTTTCGTGGCCGCGGGCGCCCGATACCACGGTCATGTCCTGCTGACGCGCAATCCCGACTTCGCGGGTGTTCCCGGCCTCCTGCGCCAACCGTATTGAGCCCGCTCCGTAGTGCGAGGTCGGTATGGAGCTCAGCGTTCGTTCGCGGGGTTGGGAGAACGGGGCGACCATTCCCCCGCGGCATACGGCGGACGGCGAGGACCTCTCCCCGAAGATCGAGATCGCCGGGGTACCGGCGGGCGTGCAGTCGTTCGCCCTGGTTTTCGATGATCCCGACGCGCCAGTCGGCACCTGGGTGCACTGGGTCCTCTACGAGATCCCAGGATCCACGCGGGAGTTACCGGAAGGCGTTCCCCGCACCGAGAGCCTTTCCGACGGTGCCCGCCAGGGGCGGAACAGTTGGAACGAGATCGGGTACCAGGGCCCGTCCCCACCGCCGGGCCAGCCGCACCGGTACATCTTCCACCTGTACGCTCTCTCCGGTTCGCCCCGCGCGGGCGCCGGCCTGACCGCCGACGCGCTCGTGAAGGCGATCGAGCCGCTCGTGGTCGCGAAAGCCACGTACCTTGGGATGTACGGGCGCAGCAAGTAGCGCCCGACCTTCGCTCCTTGCGACCCGCGCGGGGCGCGGGCCCAGGTCAGAGTATCGCCGGCCAACCGCACTACGACGGCTCGAAGCGCTCTCTCGAAGAGCGATCCGGGCCGCGCCGACCCTGCGTCGGTCGGCCGTTTCAGTCCGCAGGAACCGCAGGGAGCGGCAGGTATCATTTACCACAGTACGGTAGGGCCCGCCATGTTCTTCCGGGG
>JASHUS010000017.1 GCA_030039865.1 Thermoplasmata archaeon | reverse complement strand
GGCGATGTCGACGTAGAGGCCTTCCACCGGCGGGACCAGGTCGACGTACTCCTCGGCCGCGCGGGCGTCCGCGAGGATCGGCCGCAGCGTCGGCCATCGGTCCGAGAGTCGCAGAAGTCGGGCAAAGGGGCGCACGCTCTTCTCGACTCCGTAGACGGCTCCACCCGGGCCGAGAAGGTCGGCGACGTGCGACGCGGTCGTCCCGCTCGCGGCGCCGAGGTAGAGCCAGCGCTGGCGCGGTGTGGGGATCCCGCCCCTCCAGCCCTTCACGATGCCCGCCGCGAGCTTCGAGCGCGCCGGGTCGAACGCGCGGACGGGGTGGCCTTCGATCTCGGTCCAGCGCTCGCCGTAGACCGCCGGCGGCTCCCCCGAGGCTTCGGTCCACAACTCGATCCGCTCCCCGCGGGCCCGCTGGATCAGCCGGGGGCGCTCGCGCGTCGCCGGCGGACGGGAGCGTGGCATCACCGGCTCCTTCGGAGGGCGTCGATCCGCCGGTCTCGACGGGCGAGCAGCGGCGCGCTGATCTCTCGCCGGGTCGAGGCGTCCGCGCGTGCCGCGATCGCCGCTAGGGCGGCGAGGGTACGAGCGTAGGCCGGACGACGTCCCGGCGGGACGTCGAGCATCCGATCGGCTCGATACAGGACCCCGTACCTCGGACCGCGGTCGGGCGAGGGGCGGCGCCGGGCCCCGAGGAGCTGGAGGCGGGAAGCGCTCGTCCGCCCGAGCGCGGCGAGACTCCCGGACGCGGCCAGGAGTCGGGCCGCGACCCGGGCCCCGACGACCGCCGAGAGATTCGGTAAGCGGGCCCGGGATTCGCGCTCGAGACGGGCCACGAGACGCCCGTGGTGGGAGGCGAGGGCGCTCCGTGCGCTCTGCCATTCCCGGAAGTATTCCTCGAGGGGTGACCCGGCGACCGGCACGAACGACTCAGCGGCCCGTTCCTCCCGGCCCACCGCCCGTTCGAGTCGCTCCTCCTCGCGGGCGAGCGCGATCACGATCTCATCGGGCGAGCGAAGCGCGCGCTCGAGCGCGCGGCCCGCCACCCGGCGGAGAAACTCACGTTCGGTCTCCCCGGACGCATACGAGAGGACGCTTCGGGCCGCCCGCAGGCCGCCGAGGCCCGTGTCGCCGACGGGCCGCCCGGTGCGCTCGGCGAGGACATCGCGCAGGCGTCCTCCCGTCGACCGGACGTCCCCGGCCGCCGTGGCGAGGCGGTGCAAGAGGGCGTCGGGGAGTTCGAAATCGGATCGGGCGCGCGCGGCCGACTCGGCGTCCGGTCCCCAGAGGAACTCTTCTCGCCGCGAACGTTCGGCGTCGAGCAGATAGAGCCGGGGCCCCGCGCCGACGACGAGCAGCGAACCCAAGCGCTAGAACTCCTGGAGCGACTTCTGGAAGCGGTGCCGTTCCTCGGGGACCTCGACCGGATACCGGCCAGTGAGGCAGCCGAGGCACAGCTCTTCCGACTTGAGGCCGATCGACTCGACTAGGCCGGGAATGGAGAGGTAGTGGACGCTGTCGGCCCCGACGATCTGGGCGACTTCCTCCTGGGTGCGGTTGTGCGCGACCAGCTCCTTGCGCTCCTTCATGTCGATGCCGAAGTAGCAGGGCGCGATGATCGGCGGGCAGCCGATCCGGACGTCGACGCGGGTCGCGCCCGCGCCGCGCACCATCTGCACGACCTCGCGGAACGTCGTCCCGCGCACGATCGAATCGTCGATGAGCACGACGCGCTTTCCCTTCAAGAGCCCGGGGATGGGATGCAGCTTCACGCGGACCTCGGACTCGCGCCGGCGCTGATCGGGCAGGATGAACGTCCGCTCGACGAACCGGTTCTTGATCAGCGCCTCCGCGTACGGGATCCCCGAGGTCTCGGCGAAGCCGAGCGCCTGCGGACGCGCCGAGTCGGGTACCGGTACGACGATGTCCGCCTCGACCGGTGCCTCGCGCGCGAGCCGCGTGCCGATCCGGTGGCGGACGTCGTACACGGGCTGGCCCTCCGCGACCGAATCCGGTCGGGAGAAGTACACCCACTCGAACATGCAGTGCGCCCGTCCGCCGTTCGGCATCCGCGAGGTCCGGGCGAGCTGCCCCCGCTCGAGCACGAGGACCTCGCCGGGAAGAACGTCGCGGACCGTCTTGCCGCCCATGAGGTCGATCGCGACCGACTCGCTCGCGACCGCGACCCCTCCCTCGAGGGTGCCGAAGACTAAGGGCCGGATGCCGAGCGGGTCCCGGAACGCGTAGACCCGGTTGCCGACGAGCAGGACGACCGCGTAGCCGCCGATCGTCTCCGAGCACGCGCGACGGATCGCGGCCTCGAGGTCACGCGTGCGACCGAACTCGAGCGCGATCATCTGCGCCATCGTCTCGGTGTCGGCGTTCCCGAGCAGGTCGACGCCCTGCGCCTCGAGCCGGTGGCGGATCCGCCCAAAGTTCACGATGTCGCCGTTGTGCGCGATCGCCCCGTCCTCGTCGCGCATCTTCACGACGATCGGCTGCGCGTTCTCGAGGTCGCTCGAACCCGTCGTCGAGTAGCGGACGTGCCCGATGCCGACCGATCCCCGAAGGGAGTCGAGCATCTCCTGGCCGAAGATCTCGTGAACGAGGCCCATGCCCTTCCGCTGGAAGACGACGCCGTGGCTCGACGTCGCGATCCCGGCGGACTCCTGCCCACGGTGCTGCAGCGATCGGAGGCCCCGGAAGAGGAACGGGGCGGCGCCCTTGCCCTGCAGGGAGACCCCGACTACGCCGCAGAACTCCCGGGCGGGCATCGCGCGACCGAGGGAGAGAGTGCGCCTCCTGAGTACTCACTCGACCTCGGGGACTTAAGGGAAGCGGGGGCGATGGCGCGCACGTCAGCGACGGACGTGCAGGAGAGTGAGCCGGCCAGGCGAGGAAGGGCCGGGAGCGGGTGGACGACGGGTTCCGGTTTTACGCGCCGCTCCGGCGCGCATGGGAGCCCACTTAGCCTCTTCTTGGAAAAACGGGCCCTTTCCCACCTGTTGTATAGCAAGTGCTTATGAACGATTTTTTTCTCGCCATGCCATGTTTCGACCCCGCACGCTTCTGCTGTGGGCTGTCGCCGCGATTGTCGCCGCAATGATCGTCCCGAGCGCTGCCGCGCTCTCGACCGTAGGGGGAGCGAGCGCCGCGCTCTCGCCGACGGCCGTCGCACCGGCCGCCCTCGATGGATCGGCGCTCACCGCGCCTTCGACCTCGACGCATTCGGCGGCTTCCGCCGCGCCGGCGAATGTCGAGAGCCAGGTCCTTTCCGGCATCAAGAACGCGAACATCCCGTCGAAGGACGTCTTTCTGCCGAACTTCAACGCGCGGACGGCCGTCGAGAACGGGATGGTCCAGCCGCTCTACAACGTCTCCCCCGCCCCGATGGGCATCGGCGACTTCGGCATCCAGAACGTCAACGGGCAGAACGTCGGGACGATCTCGTACACCTCTAGCGTGAAGGCGTCGGTCACGATCAATTCGGTCGACCCCCTGTACGTGACGAGCTCGGCGCCCGACGAGTTCACGATGCAGCTGAACACGGTATTGACGAACGTCAACCTGTTCGGCAACTACAGCTACGACTTCTGGATCCAGAACGTCCCGATCTACGCCGAGAGCTCCCAGACGCTCAGCTTCGAGGACAATATCTGGAACTTCTCGAGCCCGTCGTTCTACTTCTCGTCGAACTCGATCTACGCGCACGGCCCCGGCGGGGTTGTCGCGGCGCCCGAGCTGTACTTCGCGCAAGGGCCGAGCTTCCACATGCCCACGCCGTTCACGGTCACCGTCTACAACAACGCCACCGTCCAGAACGGCCGGTCCACGGTCTACTTCAACTACACCGTGGTCCCGTCGGACGGCATCGCGTTCTCGGGGTCGTACGACTACGCGGAGTTCAACTCGTCGACCGCGAGCCCAATCGCGCCGCCGACGTACCAGATCAACGGGGAGCAGCTGAATCCGACCGACTTCCTCCTGAACGACGCCGAGATCATGCTCGGTGGCCCGGGCGGCGGGTCCACGACGACGCTCTTCCACATCCAGGCGAAGATGGGCCTCTGGACCGAGCCGAACGGCACGAGCAGCTACGTCACCGTCCCGTCCGCCTTCGACTTCGGCACGGATACAGGCGAGACGTCCGACGGCATCTCGGAGTACGCGACGACCGGCGCCAATCCGATCGCGGTGCTCAACGCGGGCCCCGACGACCTCTACGGGCTGTGGGGCATGGTCGGCGCGCACCAGGGGGAGGAGACGATCACGTTGAACCTCCATCCCACGAACGCGTTCGTCTTCGTCAGCCCCGGCCCGAAGTTCAACTCGAGCACCGCGGCGTGGAGCCCCACGTCGGTCTCGGGACCGACCGAGATCCACCTCGCGCCGGGCACCTACTCGTTCCGCTACGTCCTGAGCGAGTACAAGCCGAAGTCCGCGAGCTATTCGAGCAGCGGGACCTGGTCGGTCACGCTCGCCTCCGACCCCGGCCTCGGCGACTACACGCCGCTCTGGGCCGAGTCGAACAGCCAGCTCGCGGCGATCAGTGAGCCCGGTGGAGCCGGGACGGTCTCGAACCCGTACGTCCTGTTCAACGGGCCGGCCAACATCGACCCGCTGTTCGGCGAGGTCAACGACTACGACTTCCCGGTCTTCCCCGGGATCTACCTCATCGACACGACGGCGTACGTGACGGCGGCGAACCTGCCGTCATTCAACGTGAACTACCTACCCATCTTCAACTACGCGGGCCGGCTCTCCGCCAACGGGCTGCCGCTCTCCGACCAGTTGAACATCGAGCTCTACCACGCCTCGCACGTCTCGATCGTCGACAGCTCCCAGCTGTCGGGCTGGTTCTTCACCGACACGTCGTTCGGCGAGCCGGCGACGATCTACCTGTGGAACTCGTCGTACAACCTGATCGCCGGCAACACGTTCTACGTGGAGTCGAACGGGATCACGCTCTCGGGCGGGACGCACAACGTGATCTGGGGCAACGTGTTCTACTCGGAGAACGCCGTCGCGGCGGACCCGTCCGCGATCCTCAACTACGGTATCACGCCGTCGATCTGGGCGTTCGAGTCGGGCGACCTGATCTTCAACAACGCGTTCCTGACGCCGCTCACCGCGATCGAGTTCCCGGAGAACTTCTACACGGGCGCGCCGCAGTTGAACATCGAGAAGTGGAACGTGCCGGTCCAGCCGTCGAGCGACATCTACTGGATGAACGGCTTCCCGCTCAGCGGTAGCATCCTCGGCCTCGCGTGGGAGGGCGGGAACTACTGGTGGAACTACGGGACGCCCTCCGACCCGTACGGCGTGCTCCCGTACAACGACGGCGGCTACATCGTGCTCGGCGGCGACAACCACCCGCTGATCGCCTACTCGATCTACGCGGTCACGTTCTCCGAGACGGGCCTCAAGACGGGGACCGCGTGGTCGGTCACGATCGACGGCTACTCGCAGACGTCGACCGCGAGCACGATCACGTTCTGGGAGCCGAGCGGGACGTACGCCTACACCGTGAGCCCGGTCGCGGGCCACACCGTGACGCCGGCGAGCGGCGCGTTCACCGTGGTGAGCTCGTCGCAGGTGGTCCACATCCACTTCCACAAGAAGTAGCGTGGACGGTTCCCGTGAGCCAACCCCTTCCTGCTCCTTGGTAGTGGAACAGCGCGAGGGGCGAGGACTCGGTCCCGGTGGAGGCTCGCCGGGAGAGCTTCGGTTGATCGGGACCCCCGGGGGCGCATGCCCCCGGGGAAGGGATCGGGATCGGCTCAGCCGAAGAGGGCGGAGAGACCCTCGGCCGCCTCCTCTTCGGAGACGCCCTTCTCCTCCTTCTTCTCCTCTTCCTTCTTCTCGCCCTTGCCTTCCTTCTTGTCGGCCGGCGCCGCGGCGGCGGGCGCCGGCGCGGCGAACGTCTCAGCCTTCGCGAGGAGTTCGGCGAGATTGACGCCCTCGAGCGAGGCGAGCAGCGCCTTCACGCGGGCGGCGTCGGGCGAGACCCCCGCCGCGGTGAGGACCCCGCTCAGGCCCTTCTCATCGATCGGCTTTCCGGCGGCGTTGATCAATAGCGCACCATACACGTACTCCATCGTTCTCACTCCGTGATTTTCGGGGGGACCTTATTGGCCAATGAGTTTGCCGAGCGCGGCCGCTTCGCGCATCGCCTTCGCGAAGAGCGGCTCGATCGTCTCCGGCGTCGCGTACCCGATCGCGATCGACAGCGCGAGCGCCCGGCGGTGCGCCCGCGTGACGAGGAGCGGGAGGGTCGCGGGCGTGGCGTAGCCGAGCTCCACCGCGAGTCCGAGCGCCTGGTGGGCGGCGCGCGCGAACTCCGCGCGGCGGGCGTCGAGGTCGACGGAGAGCACCTCGGGTGGGTAGAAGACGTCGCCATCGACGACGGCGCGCAGATTCAATCCGACCTCGAGCGGGAAGATCTCGAGCCGGGTGAGCATGGTCGCGACCT
>JASHUS010000190.1 GCA_030039865.1 Thermoplasmata archaeon | reverse complement strand
TCGCCGCCCGGCGCACCGCTCGCGCTCCCCGAGCGCGTCGCGCGGCCGGTCGTCGTCGCCGCGCCCGGCGACGCGCTGCGCTCCGCCGCCGACTCGCTCTTCGACAAGGGATGGACGAGCCGGCTCGCGTTCCTCCAGCTCGGCGGACCGGCCGAGTCGGCCGCGGACCGGTTCCTCGACCGGGCCGAGGAGCTCGTGCGGGCCGAGAACCTGACGCCGGCGAGCCGCACGAAGGGCGTCGCCGCCTTCGCGATGCTCACGCTCGGGCTCCCCGAGGGGGTCGACGAGGGGCCGGCGCTCGGGCAGTTCCTCGTGCGGGCGCAGGAAAGCCTGCGGCGTCGGGAGATGAGCGTCGGGCTGTTCCGGACGTCGGGCACGATCGGGAGCCCCGAGTTCCCGCCGGGCGGCGTGGTCGGCGCCCCGACCGATCCCGACGCGACGTGGACGCGGGGCCGCGCGCGCGCCGCCCCGATGCGCGCCGGCATCACGGACGTCGGGCTCCTCGCCGTCGCGGTCTATCCGACCCCGACGGTCTCGGCGACCCCGGCCGCGCGCTAAGCCACTCCGATCAGGCGGCGCCGACGTCCGGCTTCTTGGCGGCCTTCTCCGGCGGCTTCGCTTCCTGCTCGAAGTGGCGCTTCAGCGCCATGTACTCGCCGAAGGAAATCTGGCGTCGCGCGCGGACGGCCCCCGCTTGGCGCAGCGACGCGATCTGGTACGTCTCGAGGAGCTCGGGGACCGGTCGGATCGGCTCCGGAGGACGGTCGCCGCCGGGGCGCTCCGCCGCGATCGGCACCGCGGCGATCGGGGCCTCCGCGATCGACGGGACGGGGCGCCGCGCCACGGGGGCCTCGTCGCTCGTCTTCGGCCGGAGCGCGAGGTACTCGGTCAGGCGGCGGTGCTCGCCCGAGGTGATCTCGCCGTCCGCGAGCAGGAGGTCGACCAGATCCCGCTGGCGGGGCCGGTACGTCTCGACGAGCTCGGTGAGCTCGCGATCGCCGCGCCCGATGGGCACGGCGGCGATCGGGGAGCCGACGAGCCCCGTGAGGTCCGCCCGGAGGCCGTCCAGCGCGGCGGCGAGCTCGCCGGGCGTGGGGCCCTTGCCGTCCTCGCCGACCTCGAAGCGCAGCGAGAGCCGCAGCACCCCTCCTTCGCCGGTACCGCCGCCGAGCGGACGCTCGAGGCTCAGCTCGATCTCGCGTCGGCGGGCGGTCACGGCGGCGGACGGCCGGGAGCGATGAAAACGTACGCCGGCCCGACGTGGGTCCCGGGACGTGCTTCGAGCCCACTTCGATTACCGCGATTCACCTTCTTCCATACGGTAACTATAAGCGCCTTCGGGTGCTAGCATGTGCGAGGCAGGACGATGGCCAGCGAGCGCGCTCGGCGGCCCGCGGAGAGCACCGTTCTCGGGGACGACGCCTGCGCGACCGAAGAGGGCCGCGGACTCTGCCCCGTCTTGGCCGCGATCGGCGTCATCGGGACGGAATGGCGCCTCGCGATCGTCCACCGGCTCCTCGAGGGACCCCAGCGGTTCAGCGAGATCCTGAAGTCGAACCCTCGGCTCAACGCGAAGACGCTGAGCGCGACCCTGAAGTTCCTCGAGCAGCAGGGCGTCGTCCAGCGGACGGTCGTCAGCACCCGCCCGTTCTCCGTCGTCTATTCGCTCACCGAGATGGGCCTCGGCCTCGCCCCCGCCGCGCGCGAGCTGCGCGCGTGGGGAGAGCGCTGGCTCCTCCCGCGGAACGCCGCGCAGAACCGCGCGAGTGCGGCCGCTCGCAAGCCGCCGGCGATCCAGGGCGAGCTTCCCCGGGTCGTCATCGCCGAAGCGGACACCCGACACGGGCACTGAGGCCCGGGGCGGCCCGCGCCCGTGGGTGTTTGCTCCGCTTACCAAGCGGCTACCGGATCCTCCGCTAAGGCGCTCGGTTGGCTCGTGTACGTGTCTCTGGGTCTTGCGTTGGTAAGGTGGGCGCTGACGTAGGAGACTTCCTACTGTCGCAAGAGGGTCGGGCTTTCTGTCATGGTCGACTCTGAAACATACGATCTGGCGGCCCTGGGGCACGAACTCGACCGGAACAGCAAGCCGGCTCGATTCACCTTGATCTTCCTCCCTTGCCTCATGGTAGCGTTGTCTTTGTTACTCGCGCTGGCATTTCTTGGAAGAATCTTGTCAGGCACTCTCGACTCGGCCGGCTGGGCAGGTCTGCTGATTGTTTGGGGTTTCACGTGTTTTTTCTGGCTGCAGAATCGCTGGAACATCCCTTGGCAGTCGAAGCGTGCTGCAATCTCGATTTCACTCAGCCCTCTTGGCGTTTCGATTCGCTATCCTGAGGGGATACTCCGACAGTTTCTATGGTCAGATCCTGCGACGGCGTTCAGACTGGTCGACCTGACATCACTTGCGCCGCATCGAAAGAAAACTCTGTCCACCTACTTTTTCATCAGCGACGGAGAGAGACTCTCCGCCATTCCAGCTGATGCTTACGGCAGGATTTTGGAACAGGCCCGAAGTTCAGGAATAGTTAGGCCGGCTAAGCCGCGGGGTTCATTGTTCTTCCCTGGTATGGTTTCGGGTACCGCATGGTCAGTCCTAGGAAAACCACCGAGCCACCCGCTCTGAATTGGTGGGTAGTCCACCGAGAAGTTTGCCATTCCTGAGCCACCCAGCGATGGACGTCTCCCGGCCATTGGCACGTGCAATCGTCCGGACGAAATCGCCTGATCAGCTGCCAACGTGTCCCGAGAGCCATCGTCGGACACGCCGCGTGTCGGGCGTCTTGCGACTACTCTTGGAGTGAACTTCAGACTAGTCAGTCGCGCTCCGGCCTAAATTCACAGAGCCCCCAGAAAAGTCTCGGTGGGACCCGGTCGAGGAATAAAATGCCAAAGCCCGCCCCGGTAGCAACGCCCTATTCTCGGACCGTTCCACGATCCCCCCGTTCCCGCCTCAAATAGGGTGGCCACGCATCGTACGGGTGCAACCACCCCGGAAGGACCCCTCAACATCGCCAGAAAGGGGACAGCACCGTGTCCCAGGCGTGCGACGGGTCCTTCCAAAAACTTCCCAGTACATTGTCCTCCGAAGTTTTTCCGCGTATCCCGCCCCACGGGCGGGCGCGCACCGTTCACCTTCCGGCGGGCCGCGTAACGACCTGAGCTCCCACGGATAGCCCGCGGGCATCTACATGCCCGGCCCCACGCTCGCCCCACCGCTCCGTTCGTCGACCCTCCCGTGTCCCTCGAACCTCGCGGTCCGGTGCGTGAACGGCCCAGCCTCCCCGGCCGATCGGCCCTCGCCGTGCTCCGAGCGGAGAAGTCTCCGGTCGGCCCGCGGTCCGCCGATCCGCGCCTAACCGTCGTGCGCGACGCGTCGTCCTCGGGTGCGGGGACCCGATGACCGCCCGCCCGTAGCGGACGCCCGGTCGGATCGGCCGATCACCTCGCTGCGGCCCCGGGTTCGCGTCGGCCCGACCGCTTCCCGGCCCGCAATGGCCGGCCCCCGACCGCCCGAGCTCCCCGGCGATCCGGTCGGGAGCGGGCCCTCGGTCGGCGGAGAAGGATCGCG
>JASHUS010000189.1 GCA_030039865.1 Thermoplasmata archaeon | reverse complement strand
CGTTTACGGGACGTCGAACTACATCGAGTTCCTGCTGCCCGGCGTGCTCTCGACCTCGATGCTCTCCGTCGGGATGTTCGGCTCGATGAGCACGATCCAGGACAAGCGCTTCGGTTTCATGAAACGCATCCTGATCACGCCGACCTCGAAGGAGGTGATCTTCCTGTCGAAGGCACTGGGCTCTGCGACGCGCGGGCTCATCCAGATCCCGATCATGGTCGCCGCCGCGACCGCCTTCGGCGTGAGCCTCGCGATCTCGCCGCTCGGCTGGGCGATCTGGGTCCTCGCGCTCCTGTGCACCGCGATCGGATTCTCGAGCCTCTTCCTCGCGATCACGGCCCGGTCGACGGACTGGCAGACCCCGGGCGTCGTGTCGAACTTCATCACGATGCCGCTGATGTTCTCGAGCGCCGCGCTCTACCCGTCGAGCGGTTTTCCCGAGTGGATGAAGGTGATCTCGACGTACAATCCGATCTCGTACACGGCGACGCTGGGGCGCGACCTCGTCCTGCACGGGCAGATCGACCCGCTGGCGTTCGGCGTGCTGGCGCTCTTCGCGGGCCTGATGCTCACGCTCGGCTACGTCGTGTCCGCGCGCTGGCTCAGGGTGGAGTGACCGGCGGGGCCACTTCGACCCGGTAGTCCCGACCCTCCCAGCGGTCCGCGACGGGCCAGTAGAACGTGAAGACGTAGGCGCGGCTGTCGCCCCCGAGCGGCGGGAGGTCGACGTACCACAGGTCGAGACCGGTCTCGATCGAGTCGAGGTCGGACGCCGTCCGCCAGTCGTCGTCGCTCAGGTGGAGGCGGAAGGGGCTCGAAGCGATGACCCGCAGGCTCGCGTCGGGCTCCATCGTCCGGGGACGGCGGGCGAACGTCCAGACCTCCCGGACAGGCCCGGGTCGGCCGCCCGTGGCGTACCGCTCGGCCACTTCCGGCAGCCAGTCGAAGACCCTACCGTCCTGGGCCGAGCGCAGGAGCGAGACGTACTCCGCGTGCGCCCAGAGGAGCGGCGTCGCGGCCTCGGTCGGACGCCCGGTGACGAGATGCAGCGCGGGACGGTTCGAGCTGTCCCAGACCTGCTCCGGCAAGAGGCCGGTCGCGGTCGCGAACCGCTCCATCGCGCGGAGGTACGGCGCGGGGTCGTTGCCCCGCGCGAGCTCGTAGTGTCCCCGCTCCCCGGTGAGGAGGGGCCACGCGCGCCCGACGCCCCAGTCGACGTACGGGCCGCCGTTGTCGCGCTCGCCGTACCCGTCGTGGTTGTACCGGTGCCACGTCGGACCGAACGGGGTCTCCACGCGCAGGACATGGTCGATGACGTCGACCGAGTCGACGATCAAGGGGTCGTTCGGGCCCCGGATGCCGTAGCGCACGAGATCGAGGAACCCGCTGTCGACGATCTCGCTCGCCGGGAAGGAGGATGGGGCGCCGGGCGGGAGGTTCGGCAGCTGGACCCAGCCGAGGTCCGGGCCCTCGTTGGGGCTGGGGTCGGTGACGTCCGCCGGCCGGATCCGGACGTAGTGGCGGGTGGTGCCGGGGAGGAGCGTCCCGCGTTCGGTCACCGTCCAGCGCTCGACGTGCGACTCGAGGAAGTCCGCGTACTCCTGGACGAACGTCGCCGTGCTCGCGTCGCCCCGCAATCGGATCGCCGCGGCGGCCGCGGTGAGCGACGCGATGCACGCCGCGAGGGTCGATGGGGAGAAGCCGCTGACCTCCTCCCAGCGGTCCTGCTGCGTGACCGGCCCCCGCTCGATGATGTAGCGCGCCGCCCGGATCGCCATGCGGAACGGCTCGAACCCGTGGAGCGCCCCCGCCTGACGGAGATGGCGGACGAGCAGGATCGGCAGGGCGACCTCGTCGAGCTGGATGCCCTCCCAGTACGGCGTCCCGTCGACCCAGAAGTTCTGGGGGAACCCGCCGTCCGGCCGCTGACGCGTCGCGAGGTAGACGAGGGCCCGGCGCGCCGGTTCGGGCGTGCCCGACGCGAGGAGCGCGAGGGCCGAGTGCACCATGTCGCGCGTCCAGACGAGGTGGTAGCCGCCCCGGTCGACGTCCGAGTTCACGGCCCCCCACGGGATCGAGAGCGAAGCGATGAACGCGCCCGGGAAGACCTTGTCCTCGTGAGCGAGGAGGATCGACCGGCTGGCCCGGTAGAGCCTGCCGCCGTCGTGCGACTTCGGCGCGAGCGGGAGCTCGTGGGTGACCGGACGGTTCCACTGGTCGACGAACCGGCGGCGGTGCTGATCGAACGGAGTGCTGATCGACTGGAAGAGCGCGGTGATCGCCGCGGGGATCGAGTCGCCGAAGGCGAGCCCCAGCGTGAACTCCGTCTTGGCGTGCACGGGGATCTCGCCGACGAGCGCCACGTTGCCGTTCGGCGCCTGATCGAACTCCCACGTGATCGCCCGGTGGGCCGAGAGATCGGTCCAGCCGTCGCTCGCGCCGACATAGCCGACCGACGCCCGGCGGAACGGGATCGTGGCCGCGAGCGCGAGCGCGAAGCCGTTCTTCTGCGCGGCGAGCACGGATTGCCCGAGGACATTGTGGACCGCCGCGTTGTTGCCCCATCCCCCGCCGTCGAGGTGCGGGGCGGCGAGCGCGAACATGCGCAGTCGATGCTCGAGCCCCGGCTGTCGGAGCTCGAGCCGGCCGTTGATGAGCAGGCACGGCAGGTGGGGATCGGCGATCACGACCTTGTGGAGCAGGTACCGGTCCTCGGGATCGGAGGCGGTGACCTGGTACACCAGCGCGTGGTCGGTCGGGCGCACGGTCGCGGTGCGGAGCTGACGCTTCTCCTCGTGGAAGAACGTCTCACCATCGGTGAAGAGGAACTCGAGGTCCCGGAGCTGGGGCTCGTCGATCCGGGGGTAGTAGACCTCGGTGACGGTGCCCCGCCACAGGGTGTACCAGAGACGGGAGTCGGCCGAATACGCCGTCCCGATCCCGTCCTTGTTGCTGTGGGACCAGCGCGGCTCGATGCCCGGACCGCCGAACGCGACGCGGTCCCCTCGCGGATCCATACGCTGCCGAGCCGCTCCTCCCGCCGCGGGGAAGAGTCCCGGGGCTTGAGGTTTCGTGCCGGCGATTCGCTCGCCCCGCCGCCCTCGGCTACGCGGGGCCCGCGAGTTCCCGCACGGCCCCGTCCACTGCCCGGAGACCGAGTTCGGCGAGCGCGCGCGCCTTCGCGGGATCCTTCGACTCCGCGAACACGCGGAAGAGCGGCTCCGTCCCCGAGGGGCGCAGCAGCACCCAGCCCCCATCGCGGTACGCCTTCACGCCGTCGATCGTCACGACGCGCTCCGAGTCCTTGGCGAACGTCTCCGCGACGTGCGCGAGGACCTTTGCGCGCAGCTCCACGGGGCAGCCGACCTTCTCCTTCACGAGCGTGTAGCGGGGGAGTCCGGCGAGGAGCTCGCCGAGGGTCTCCCGCCGGCGCGCGACGAGGTCGAGCAGCGCCGCGGCGGTCATGGCGCCGTCCCGCGCGAGCTGGTGCTGCGGGAAGATCAGGCCCCCGTTCTCCTCGCCGCCGAAGACCGCACGGCGGACCTGCATCTCGTGCGTGACGGTCGGAGATCCGACCCGCGTGTAGACGACCTCGCCGCCGAGCGGGCGGACCGCGTCCTCGACCGACTGGCTCGCGGACACCGGCGTCACGACGATCCCGCCGTGATGTCGTTCGACCGCGTCGCGGGCCATCAGCGTCAGCGTCTCCTCGCCCGGGACGTACCGGCCCGTGCCGTCCACGAAGACGGCGCGGTCGGCGTCGCCGTCGTGCGCGATCCCGAGGTCCGCCCCCAGGGCGGGGACCGCGCGGGCGAGGTCGGCGAGGTTCGCCATCGTCGGCTCGGACAGGTGGCCGGGGAAGTTGCCATCGGGCTGCGCGTTCAGCGTGATGACCCGGCAGCCGAGGCGGCGGAGGAGATACGGACTCGTCACGCACGAGGCGCCGTTGCCGCAGTCGAGCACCACCGTCAGTCGGCGCGCGGTGATCGCTCCGACGTCGACATGGCCCGCGATCGCCGCGACATACTCCATGGCGCCGGTCGAGTCCGCGCTAACGTCGCCGATACGCGAATACGGCAGAGCTGAGGCGACGCCCTTCTCGACCCCTTGCTCGATGCCCTCCTCGAACGATCGCTCCACCTCGAGCCCGTCCGGGCCGATGCACTTGATGCCGTTGAACTCGGGCGGGTTGTGGGAGGCCGTGATCACGACTCCGACCTGCGCGTGCCGCCGGGGCACGAGGAACTGGATCGCGGGGGTGGGCAGGAGTCCGACCTCGAGCACGTGATGCCCGGCCACCGCGAGCGTTCCGCTCGCGATTCGAGCGAACGCCGCGCTGGAGGTCCGCGCGTCCCAGCCGACGACGATCGGCGGACCGGGCGGCACCATCTGCCCGATCGCGCTGACAACGCGGGTGACGAACGGGGCGTTCAGGGTCTCGCCGACGACCTCGCGGATGCCGTTGGTGCCGAAGAGTCGGGCCACGGGGCCTCTGGTACTCCCGAGGGCGGGGCCGCATATATGAGAGCGCGGGCCGGCGCGGATGGTAAATCCGCGGCGACGCCTCGCGAACCGTGGCGACGCCTCGATTCTTCGCCGACGAGATGGTGGGACGACTCGCCCGCTACCTGCGGTTCGTCGGCTGCGACACGGCCTACGCGCGCGGATGGTCGGACGATCGCGTCCTCGAGATCGCACGACGCGAGGACCGAATCGTGCTCACGCGGGACCGCGCCCTGGCCCGACGTACGACGCGGGCGCTGCTCCTGTCGAGTCCCGCGATCTCGGAGCAATGGAGACAGGTAGTGGCGAGCTTTCCGGCGATCCCCCGGACCCCTTCGTTCCGCCGGTGCACGCTCTGTAACGGCGGGCTCGTCCCGTACGCGGTCGAGCCGGGCCAGCCGCGGCCCGAAACCGTTCCCTGGGATCGGGTGGCGGCGGGACTACCGCTCTTCCGGTGCGGGGCGTGCGGTCACCTCTACTGGGAGGGCTCGCACACCGCCAATGTCGGCCGTCAGCTCGCCCGATGGTCCGAGGGATCGGGTCCGTGATCCCGTACCTGGTCGAGACTTCGGGCGAGAGCCCGGCGCTGGCCCGCGCGGAGACGATCGCTGGCGCCGAGGCGCTCGGGGGTGCGGCGATCGCGACGGGGCCCGAGTTCTCCGACCTGGTCGGCGTTGAACTTCCCGATTCCGTTGATCCGGGGCGCCTCGCGGACCGCCTCGCGCTCGCGCATCGGGTCCTGCGTCCCCTCGCGCGGGGCGAGCGGATCGGGCCCCGCCTCGCCGCCGAAGGACGGGCCGGCGGGCGAGTCGCGGTGCGTCGGTTGGGCAGTCCGTCCGGCGGTGCGGATGCGGAGATCCGGGACGCGGGGCGGCGCCTCGTCGACGCGGGCGCGCGGGTCGATCTCGAGCGACCGGATCGACGGTACTGGCTTACTCGCGACGTCGACGGCGCGACGTGGCTGCTCGCCGAAAGCCGGGACGTGGACCGGTCGGCCGTCAACGATCGGCGGATGCCCCGCCTGCCGTTCCAGCGCCCGATCAGCCTGCCCCCCCGGCTCGCGCGAGCGGCGGCGAACCTCGCGCGCGTTCGGCCGGGCGACCGGGTCCTCGACCCGTTCCTGGGGACCGGCGCGTTGCTCGCGGAGGCGGGCCTGCTCGGGGCCCGGCTCTACGGCATCGACCTCGACAGCACGATGGTCCGAGGTGCGCTGCGCAACCTGGCCCATCTCGGAGTTCGGGCCGAGACGCTCGTCGCGGGGGACGCCGGGACGGTCGACCTGGGGGCGGAGCCGCGGGCCTTCGATGCGATCGTCACCGATCCGCCCTACGGCCGGTCGTCGAGCACCTCGGGCGAACCGATGTACGCCCTCGCCCACCGGGTGGTCGCGCGCTGGGCGCGTTCCGTGGTGCCCGGGGGACGGATCGTGCTGATCGTGCCCGCCGGAACTCCCCCGTTGGAAGATCTGGGCCGTCTCGAGGGGTTCGTCCCGGTCCGCGTCCACCGGAGCTTGACGCGCGAGTTCCGGGTCTACGTCCGTCCTAGCCGAAGAGCGCCGTGATCGTGGTCGTGGCGGTGCCCGTGCCCGACGAGGCGCAGTACTGGTCGACCGAGAACTCGAGCACCGCGGCCCGGGCGACGCCCGAGTTCGAGAAAGCGACCGGGATCGTGGCGTTCTTCGACGCATTCACCGTGACGTAGTCCGAAGCGGGGATCGTGACCGACCCGCCGCTCAGCGTGACCACCACGCCATCCGGTAAACGCCAGACCCACGACGAGTTCTTCGCCCAGTTCGCGAAGTCCTGGCCGGTCAGATAGACGGTGGAGTTGTTGGCGCCCGCGACCGATACGTTCGTGACCGCGCCCGTGAGCAGGTATCCGTGCGCGACCGGATCCCCGTTCGCGAGCACGATCGTCGCGTTCGCCGCGACGAGAGCGCCCGGCGGAGGCGAGCCGGGATAGGCGATGGTCGAGCTGAGCCCGACCGAACCGGTCGGGGTCGAGAGCGGGACGAGGACGAACCCCGAGATCAGGATCGCCAGCACGACGGCGCCGAGCGCGTAGCGCGGCCCTCCGAGGGGGCTCACGTCGTTGAGCGGCGGCGGATGGCGCAGTCCCAGCAGCAGGATGAGCAGGGCGAAGAACAGCCAGCCCACGTAGCCGGCGAGGAGTCCGATCCCGAACAGGAAGATCACGATCGCGTAGCTCACGTAGCGCGTGCGGTCGCCGAACAGCGCGCGGAAGATGTGCCCGCCGTCCAGCTGGCCGGCGGGCAGGAGGTTGATCGCGGTGACGAAGATCCCGACCCATCCGGCCAGGGCGAGGGGCGAGAGGCTGACGAGCGTTACCGGGACGAACAGCTGGAGGAACGCCCAGAAGAGCGAGTCGCCGATCAGGAGGTTGCCGTAGCTTGTCCCGAGGATCGTCGGGCCGCAGTACGTGGCCGGCACGACCGGGGCGTGGATCGACATGAACAGGCCCACCAGCGCGATCGGGATCGACGCGACGAAACCGGCGAGGGGCCCGGCCGCGCCGATGTCGAAGAGCGCCTTCTTGTCCGGGAACGGCTCGCGGATGCTGACGAACGCCCCGAGCGTCCCGAAGAGGAACGGCGGCGGGATCGGCACGAAGTACGGGAGCGACGCGTCGAGGTGACGGCGCCGGGCCATCACGTAGTGGGCCGACTCGTGGAGGCCCAGGATGAGCATCACCGGCAGCGAGAAGTAGATCGCGCCGTACAGGAAGTCGGTCGCGCCGAGGGACGGCCCCCCGACGTAGGTGAGCCAGATGAGCGCACCGGCGAAGACCGTCGTGCCGAAGGTCCCGGCGATCAAGAGGATGTTGATCCAGAGGCGCGATCGGCCGGTCTTCGGCCGCCGGACGACCTCGATGAAGTCTTCGCCCGACTCCCGGCGGAGCAGCGGGACGTAGCCCAGCGTCCAGAGCTCTTGGCGAAGACGGTCGAACTGCGAGGCGAGACTCGCCCGGTCCGCGTGGATCGCGAGCAGGAGCGACTGGGGGCCGACCCGCGTCTCGTAGACGGGGAAGTAGACGGCGACAGCGGAGCGGATGCGCTCGAGCTCGGTGCCGCTCTGGTTCGGGAGCGGTCCGCTGGCCCCGGCGGCCAACCGTCACCCTCCCGAGGAGGGCGCGGTCGCCGACTTGCGAAGCCGCTTCGACCGCTCCTTCGCGGAGTAGCCGGTGACCTCCTCGAGGAACCGGTTGTAGCGGGCGATCGTCTCCCGCGCGACCTCCTCCGGCACCCGGGGGTTCATCGCGAGGTCCACGCGTAGCTCCCGCCCGTTTGCCGACGCGCTCAGTCGGGCGATCGCCCCATAGACGATGACGACCGAGTCCGCCTCGCGAACGGCGGATCCGAACTCGGCACGGGCGATCGACTCGAGCGCCCCGGCCTCGAGGTTCCCCCGATGGCTCGCCCGGACCGGATAGTCCTGCACGGTGCCCGCGAGACCGGAGCTGGGATTAAACCTCTAGTGGGGCGCGGGCGGGCTAGACCGTTTCGATCTCGACGAGCACCCGCAAGCCCCGGAGCTGCCGGGTCACTTCGTCCGACAGATCGAGGATCTGATCGCGCGTCGGAGGACCCTGCCAGTCGTAGACGAAATCGTAGTTCCCTTGGGTCGGCTGGAACCCGCACGATCGCAAGCGATCGGCGACGGCCGACGGTTTGGCCCCCTCGCTGTCGAACGTGACCCTGAGGTACGTCTCCATGGATGCCCGCTCGACCGCGACGGACGTTAAGGCCCTTCCGGACGGGCGCGGCGAAGGTCGATCCACGGCCGCGCGGAGGAGGCGTTCGAGCGTACGGTTATTCGCGGAGGCGGGCGGACGGTCGCAGCACGCCGACCAGGGCCCGCTCGAGCGCGCCGGGGCCCCGGGCCCGGACGCGCCGCGGCCCGAGCTGGATCCCTTCGGCCAGTTCGACGACGTCCCACTCCGCCGGACGTCGTCGGGCCACGACGAACCCGAGGGCATGGGTTCGGAGCACCTGTCGCGCCAGCGCGCGCGGGTCCGCGGACGCGCGGGCCCCCCGCCGCGAGTTCCGCGGCGGAGCTCGCGCGGGTCGCGCAGCCGGCAACGCCCGACGGATCGCCCGAACGACCACGTCGGCGTCGCGGGGGTCGGTCACGGCCCAGCCCACGGAGAGCGGGGCACGACGTCGGCCCCGACGGTCGATCTCCCCGGCTCGGATCCTGCGGGAGCTGACCGGCGCGAGGTCGTCGGCGAGGACGACCGGGACGATCTCGATCGGGACCGCCGCCCGTCCCCGGCGCCGACGCTCGGCATTGACCGCCCGACCGCCGGCCCACGTATCGGCGGACACGACGAGCACGTCGACGCCGGGCTCGACCGAGCGGCCGAAACGGTTCGCGAGCGGGACGACGCGATAGGTCCGGCCCGGATAATGCGCCCGGATCCATCGCACGACGCCCGCGCGGCGGCGCGCGTACGGCTGGATCCGCTCCGGGAGGGGCTTGGGGTGCTCCGATAGGAAACCGTCGGTCGTCACGCCGACCGAGACGTCCCGGCCGACGTGGAACGCGCGGGCGAGGAGCGCCGCGTGCCCGACGTGGAAGCGGTCGAAGGTCCCGCCCAGCACCGCGTGGCCGTACCGGGGCACCGTCGCCCCCTAGATGATGAGGCGACTGACGAACACGATCAGGAGGAGCGCGATCGCCCCGTAGAGGAGGTAGGTGTAGTTCCGGCGGCTCTGCAGCTGCTGGGCGCGCTTCTCGCGGCAGGGCTTGCTGCACGTTTCGGCGTCGGGCGCGCAGACCCGACCGCAGACCTTGCAGTGCCGGTGGTCGTCCTCCATGGAGGCAGTTGTCGACGCGCGTCGCGCAGAATAGTTTTGTCCCGGCGGGCCGCCTACGAGCGGCGCGTTCGGCGGCGGCTATCCCGGGCCGGGTCCTCGGCCGGCGCGTCGGGGGCCATGGGATTCGGAGGATCGTCCTCGACCGGCGCGAAGGCGACCGGCGTGCCGAGGTCGCTCGTCAGGAAGTCGTCGTGCGCGGGCGCGCTCCGAGCGGATCGGGACGCCGGGCGCGGGCCGCTCAGGAGATCGCTGCCGAGCTCTTCCGTCTCCGCGCTCAGCTGCTTCAGGAGATTGAGCCAGATCCGTCCCTGGTGCGCGATCGTGCCTTCGAGCCGATCGCGGAGCGCGTCGGTCTGGTCGCGCATCTCGCCCTCAATGCGACGCACCTCGCGCAGGAGGTCGCGCCGCAGCTCCTTGAAGCGCACCTCGGCCTCCTCGTTGACCGGGGCGCCCTTCTCGAGGTCGCCGACCTTCATCCAGGTCCGACGCAGGAGCGGGATCATCCGGTCGCTCATGACCTGGATGCGGCGGTCGAGATCGTCGATGTCCGCGCGCACGCCGTGCTCGATCCGGCCGAGGTCGGCCTCGCGCTGCTCGATCCGGGACTCGATCGACTCGAGCCGGACGACGGTGTCGTCGACGGAGGCGCGGATCCGGGTCTCGGCTTCGGCGATCGACTTGCCCGTCGCGAGCTCCTGGCTCTCGCGCAGCGTCTCGAGGGCCGGGACCAGGCGCTCGCGGATCGCGATGTCGAGACGGCCCGGGTCGACCGACTTCGAGATCGCCTGGTCGACCTCGGTCCGGAGCCGGGCGAGGAGCTCGACGTACTTCTCGCGCTCCCGGTCCTGGTTCTCGTGGAGCTTCTGTTCGACGTAGGCCTGCAGGCGGACCTGAAGGCCGGCGAGCGCCTGGGTCTGCGCGTCGGCCAGCTCCGCGAGCCGGGCCTCGCGCTCGACGCCGAGGCGCTTCTCGGAGAGCGCGACGCGTTCGTCGATCGCCATGGCCATGCGGGCGGGCTGCTCCGCGAGCGCCACGCGGAGGCGGGTGTCGAGGTCCTTGGTCCGCCCGTCGACGAGGATGCCGAAGCGTTGCTCGAGCTCCCGCATGTCCTTCGCGCGGCGTTCGTCGAGCGCCGCGAGCGTGCGGGCCTGCTGGTCCGCGACGGCGGCCCGCAGCCGCGTCTCGACGTCCTTGGCCCGGGTGTCGACGACGGTCCCGAAGCGTTGCTCGAGCTCGCGCAGGTCCGCGGTCCGCCGTTCCTCGAGCGCCGCGACGGTGCGCGTCTGCTGCTCCGCGAGCGCGGCCCGGACGCGCCCCTCGAGGTCCTTCGTGCGCCCGTCGACGAGGATCCCGAGCCGCTGTTCGAGCTCCCGGAGCTCCTTCGCGCGGCGCTGTTCGATCTCCGCGGTCCGTTCGGAGAGGAGTTCGCGGACCCGGGCCTCGATCTGCTCGCGGAGCGCCGTGCCCTGCTCCTTCGTTTCCGCGAGCTCGACCTCGAGTTGGGCCGCAAGCGCGAGGCGGAGCTCGTCCTCGCTGTGCGCGACGCTCGCCTTCACGTCCGCGATCGAATTGCGGAGCTCCTCGCGCATCCGCTCGGACCACGCCTCGGTCGACGCTTGGATCGCTTGCTGGTTCTTCGCGGGGAGATCGACGAGGATCGGATCGAACTGGGCGTGGAGCTGCCGCTCCGACTCCGCCGAGACGACGCTGGGATCGACGATCGGCCGGGCCTCGACGGCGGCCAGCCGGGAGCTCAGGTCCGTCTGGACCCCGAGGAGATCCTGGCTCGCGCGGTCCGTCGCGTCCCGGACGCGCGCATCCATCGCGGCCAGCAAGCGGGCCTCGCGCTGGGACGCCTCGTTCGGGTCGGAGGGAGCGGTGAGGGGCAGCGTGGCGAACCGCGCGTCCACGATCCGGCGGATGCGCGCCTCGAGCTCGGCGTCGGAGATCGGCACGGTCCCGGGCTTCGACGCCAGCGGATCCGGCGGGGGGGCGGCGCGGATCGAGTTGTCGTCGCTGACGGAGAGCGGGACCGCGACCGCGCCCGCCGCGGGCAGCTCGATGTCGACGCCGCGCTGGAGCCAGGGCGGGTGCTGTGTCGGGCTCGGGCCCGTCGGTCCGGTGTCGAGCGGGGGCGACGTCGGGAGCGGCGCGTCGACGGCCCGGGCGAGCGGCGTGGACGGCTGGGCCTGGAGGTACTCGTTCGCGCGCTTGACGGCCTCGCCGGTCATGGGGACCGAGCGGCCCTTCGGGCGCGTCAGGAGGAGCGCGGCCGTCTCCATCGCGGTGCCGATCCGCCACATCTCCTTGCGGCGGTCGCGACCGCCCTGGCGTTCGGCGTCGTGGATCTCGGAGCGGGTCCGGTCGCCTTCCACGGCGTCGACGCGCTGGGCGACCTCGGCGATCTTCGCGTCCGCGTGGTCGCGGACGTACTGGAGGACGAGCGGGAGATTATCCCGGCCGCGACCGGACGCGGGACGCGTGAGGTCGCGGAGCACGACCGGGGCGGACTCCCAGGCCTCGAGGCGCTTCGCGTGGCGCTCGCCCTGCGCCTCGGCGCGGGGCACGCGCATCACCGCGAGCGCGAGCGGGACCTGCTCGGTGAACTCGTGCGGGTTCACCTTCGCCTCGGGCAGGAAGTACGGGAAGACGAGGAAGGCGCCGAGCGCGACGAGCGACGTCGGCAAGACGCGGATCAGGTTGAGGACGACCTGGCACGCGGACTCCCACTGGTCGGACGCGACGACGACCACCGGCTCGGTCGTCCCCCGGTGGAAGAGGAACCCCTCGCCGATCGCCTGGTAGACCGCGGCGTCGGGTTCCGCGGTCACGCGCGGCGGGGCGGCCTTGCCGCCCATGCTCGCGTGCGCCCGCAGGACGGCGGGGCCGAACTCGCCGGTCGCGATGAGGTCCGCCGTCGAGAAGACGAGCGTCTTCATGCCGAGGCGCGGGCGGTCCTCGGTCGAGAGGAACATGCGGCCGATGCAGGTGTAGCGGCCGTTCGCGGCGGGATAGAGGAAGATGTTCGGGTAGTACGAGAGCGGCTGTCCGGGCTCGGGATCCCAGTAATCGTGCGTGTCGGCGACGTTGACGGTGAGGTTGCCGATGACGCGGATCGCCTCCAGCGTCTCGCGCCGACCCGGGAACTCCTCGGGGATCGTCGTGTACCCGGGGCTCTCCGCCTCGTTGTCGACCTGGCGGCACCAGACGACCGCCACCGGCGAGAGCCCGGCGGGCGACGCGTGGGCGGCGCCCGTCGTCAGCATCGCTCACTCCCCCTTCGTCGCGCGGCGTTCGATCACGCGCTCGCAGGCCCGCGCGAGCGGCAGCGTGGTGTTCACCATCACCGGCACTCCGAGCGTCTGCGCGCCGACGGACGGGGCCTCGTCGCCCGTCTCGCCGACGAAGAGCGGGTGCCCCTCGCCGGTCGAGACCGCGCTCGCGATGAGGAAGACGTCCTCCTTCGTCGAGATCCCGCGGCCCTCCTGCGCGACCAGGATCGTGCCCATGCCCGCCCCGTCGCGCCGCAGGAGGAACTCGACCGGGTCGAACGCGCTGCGGAACGTCCGCTCGCGGACCGACTGCTCGATCTCGGAGTAGAAGTCCTTCAGCTTGTCCGCCTTCGAGATCGCGATGACGAGCGGGAGGTTCCGGGATTTCACGTAGCGGAAGACCCCGCGCGCGAGGTTGACCTGCTGGGCCTGGTCGCGCAGGGACGGCAGCGCCGGCGAGAGCAGCAGGATGACCGCGTCCGCGCCGGTGACGAACCGGCCGAGCAGCGTCAGGCCCCGGCGCCACAGGTCGCGGCGATCGGGCCGCCACGAGTCGAAGTGGGGGATCACCCGGCAGTTCTTCTCGGGCACCTCCTCGTCGGGCCCCGAGAGCCAGAGCCGGTCGTAGGTGAAGTAGTCGGCGATGATCCCGCCCGCCTCGTCGATCGTCTTGAGCTCCATCGGGCGCGCGCCCGAGTCGCCGTTCGTCCCGCCGTAGCGGAAGCGCATCTTCATCTCGACGAACTGGTTGAACTTCGTCGGGAGCGGATACTTCGTGAGGATCCCCTGGTCCTCGCGCCCGGCGCTCAGCTCGATCCAGAGCTTCTTGCGGTCCTCCATCGGGCGGTTGACGTAGTACCGGGTCGTCGTCTCGAGGCTCCCTTCCGGGTCGGTCGGATCGGTCGTCTCGTACGTCGTCTCCTCGAGGGCGACGTCGTTCTCGAGGTCGCCGTAGATCGGGATCGTCCCGTTGTCGGCGCGCGCGGGGATGTAGAGGATCGGCAGGTTGAGGCCGAAGTGGCCCGAGAGGAAGCGGAAGTATGTCGTCTTGCCGGACGCCGGGATCCCGATGACCGCGATGCGGGCGGTGTCCTTGGACGGCTTGGTCTCGCGCTTCGTTCCGGGGGCGCGTCGGGTTCGGGTGGTGACCTTGACCTCGGGCATCGGTAGCAAACTCTCCTATCGCATCTCGGCGAGACAGATCTCGATGAAGTCGAGGGCGCCCTCGATGACGGGGCCGCTCGCGGCGAGCTCGAGCCGCGCGTCCTGCAGGAGTCCGAAGACCTCCTCGACCGCGGCCTCGTGCTTCAGCGCGGCGTCCTGGAGGTCCCCCTCGCCGGCGAGGCGCGTGAGCTGGTAGGTTCCGCGCAGCTCCATGAGCTTCGCGAAGAGCGCCATCAGCCGTTCCTTGGCCTCGGGCGCCGTGCCGTTGAGCCCGTGCTCGGTGTTGTCGATGAACTTCACGAGCGTCTCGGTCTCCTTGTCGTTCTGCATGCGCGCCTGGAGGAGGGCGAGCCGCCGGACGATCGGACCCTGCGACGCCTCGGGCAGCCGCTCGGCCTCGGTCCACGCTTGCAGGAGCGCGCGGGCCGCGTCCACGGGCGCCCGGCGCGCGTACTGGATCCGCGCCTCCCAGTAGAGGCGTGTCACGGGAGGCAACACGGCCTGCGAGCGGGAGAGCAGTTCGAGCGCATGGTCGTACTCCCCGTGGACGTACGCTTCGACGATCTCGCCGAGCGGGCCGTAGCGCTCGCGCAGGTACGCGGGGGCGCTCGCGGGCGTCCCGGCGACGACGTCGACCTCGAGCTCGGGGGCCTCCTGGTACGCGGCTTCGGAACCGGGCGCCGGAGGGGAGACCGCCCCGTGATGGATCCGCGACACCGTCGCGTGCTGCTGGGGGTCCTTGAGGGCGCGGGCGGCGCTCGCGGCGTGCCGGGCGAGCTCCTCCGGGTGGAGCTCCTCGATCGGCTGGTCGCCCTCGAAGCCGACGTCGACGAACGCGTGGACCATCTGGGCGAACAGGGCCGAGCCGGTCGTGACTTCCTGGAAGCTGAACGGCGCCGGGACCCCGAGCCCGAGCGCTCGATCGTTGAGCTGCGAGATGAAGCCGCTCATCGCCCCGGCGTCGACGCCCTTGTCGCGCTCCGCCCCGTTCCCGATGCCGATGAGGCGGAAGGTGAGCCGCGAGTTCGCGGGCAGCATGTACGGCACGAGGTCGACCCGGCCGTTCGGGAGCGCGCTCCCGTTCCCGCGGTGGACGTCGAACCGCTGCGAGGCGTTGTCCCAGCCGTCCGTGACGAGCACGATGTTGCCGCGCACTCCGTCGACCCCCATCCGGAGCAGGTCGGCCCCGACCGCGAGGGCGTCCCAGATCGCGGACCGGCCGCTCGGCGCGAGCATGCTGATCAGGTTCTCGATGTACGGGAGATTCTCCTTGTGGATCTCCCCGAGCGGGACCGGCACGCGCACCGACTCGGTGAACGTCACGAGACCGAAGAGGTTCCCGGAGCTCGCGGAATCCTGGAGGATCCGAAAGACGGCCGTGCGGGCGACCTCGATCTTCTGTCGCTCGGCCGACCCCGGCTGCGGGTCCGGTAGCGGGGCGAGCATGCTCTTCGAGAGGTCCAGCACGAGTACGTTGCGCTCCCGTCCGCCCGCCGGCGGCGAGGGCGATGGTTCCGATTGCATGGAGCGCGCCCTGCGGTTCGGCTAAACCGCTCCCGATCCGATGTCCCCGGCATCGGTCCGGACCGCCCCGACGAGTCTCACGTGAATATTCACCTCGGACAGGGTATTTGTGGCTTCCGCCGGAATCCTCTCGGCCGGCCGCCGAGCCGGTGGTGTGCGAGGCCCGGGCACGGTCGGAGCCGGAGCGATCCGTCGTTCCGGCCCGCGGACAGGCCGACGGGCGTTGGCTCGGCGGTGCGCCGGGCCAAGCTTATAACCGCCACCTGGGTCCGCGCGCCCACATGGGCAGTATCCGCCAAACGTACATCAAACGGGTCGCGATCGAGCTGATCCGTCACTACCCGAACGACTTCGGGCCGGATTTTGCCCACAACAAGCAGAAGGTTCTCGAGCTGACCGATCTCGGCGTGAACGTCAACGGCAAGTACCAGGTCGTCCACAAGAAGCTCGCGAACCGCATCGCCGGGTACGCGACCCGCTACGTCCGCCGCAAGCGCGGCACGTGACCGGTCGGGCTCAGGCGTAGACGCCGAATCCGTCCTGCAGGTGCACGATCTCGACCGGCGTCGTCGGCCGGCCGACCACGAAGCCACGCGAGTTCGCGACGAGGCACGCGCCCACGATCGGGACGCCGAAGTTCGCCGTCGATCGATGGACCGGTACCTCGAGGCGTCGCCCCACGAGCGCGACCTCGTTCTCCGTCGCCTTCGGGTGGAGCACGACCCCTCGATTCGTCGCGACGCCCGCCATGCCGACCGTGCCCAGCCCGGCGACCGTCCCGCGTTCTGCCGGGACGCCGAGCGCGCGGCTGATCTGACCGACCGCCTCGGACGAGAACTCGGGATGGACGAGCGCGCCGCGGTCGTTCGCGAGGATGTTGTTGCCCATCGCGTTCTGGCGGTGGCGCACGACCGTCACCGGAGCGACCGTCTCGAGCGAGCGCCGCGCGTCCGCGTCGAGATCGTCGCCGACGACGATCCCGTTCGAGTTCGCCGCGACCATCGCGCCGACGACCTCGCAGTCGAAGGCATTGGTCCGGACCAGGCGGACCCCGAGGAGGCGCTCGACATCGCGGCCGAGCGGGTTCGGCAGGGTGGGCGGGGCGAGCCCCACCGACTCGCCGACCCTGAGATAGACGCCGAGATAGGGGCTACCGCCGAAGAGCCCCCGTCCAACCGGCACGCGGAACGCTCCCGGAACCTCGCTAGTCCGCGTCGAGCAGGTCGACCTCGATGAGGCCGTCCTCGAAGCGGATCGCCTTGACCCGCACCTGGCGCGGAATGTGCTGGATCCCCCGCTCCCAGATGTACTCGTTGAGCCGAGGGTCGATCCAGACGTCCTCGCGCTTCCCCTTCATGTGGCGAACGACGAACCGGCGGACCGTCTCGAGCGCGTGGCCCGAACGCCGGCGTCGGGAAGGCTGGTGCTGACTCGCCCGCAGCGGGATGACGTATTCGCGCTCGAGCTCGTCCCCGCGCCGCGTCGTCGTCTTCGGTGGCATCGCCTCGCTCCCCCTACTTGTGCAGGTGGCCGCGCTTCCAGGAGTGGCGCTTCGGGTGGCGCGTCACGCGTCGGCTCGTCCGCTGCATCACCCAGGCCGGAACGCGTCGATTGCCCTTCACGACCCGGAAGAGCCGGGTCTTGCGCGCGAGACTCTTGCGTCGGTTCGCCATCGTTCTTCCTCGTCCTCAGCGGCGGGTGATCGTGATCTCGCGACGCTCCGGGGCGATCCGCTCGAGCAGGGAGCGCAGCGTCACGTCGTCGATCTGGCGCTGGATCCGTCCGCTCGCCGCGAGCGCGATCAGCTGCTGCTCGACCGCGGCCGCGACCTCGGGCTTCGCAAGCCGGATGCGGCCGAGCCGCTCCCGGGCCTCGGGCGTCAGGATCCGCCGCATGATCTCCGCGCGCTCCGCGTCGCGACGGGCGAGGTCGGCTTCCTGCTGGGCGAAGGCCTGCGCGTTCATCGCCTCCGACTGCTGCATGTCCTGCAGTTGCCGCACCCGGCGTCGGCGCAGTTCCTCGAGCTCGGCATCCTCTCCATACGCCATGCGCGTCTCTCCGTTCCGGTCGTTCGTTCCCCTAGGAGCGCTACAGGTACTTGGCGAGTTCGGGCCGCTCCGCGGCGAGCTTCTTGAGCGCGTCGCGCGACACGGTCGAGAGCAACTTCTCCCCCGCCGGGCTCAGTCGACGCCCCTGGGTCTTGTACGGCTGGACGAGGCCGGACCGCTCGAGCTGCTGCACGATCTCGCGCAGCACCGAGCGCGAGCCCGTCCGCGCGTGATACGGCGCGCTCCCGCGGTCGCGCTTCCCGCCGTAGTCCGCGCTGAGCCGTGCGATGCCGACGTGCCCGTGCAGGTAGATCTTTCGAAGCACCGAGGCGCTGCGCAGATACCACCAGTCCGGTTGCGTCGGGGCGCGCTGCTTATGGACGCCCGTCTTCACGAACGTGGCCCACGGGGGCGGCGCGACGGCCTGGCGGTTCCGCAGCTCGGTGGCGAGTTGCGGCAAGAGGACCGCCGGTGGAACGTCGTCGGGATGGCTCATGGAGCGGCGCGGCCACTCGGCCGCGGTATTTAAAGTCCGACCTCGCGCACCGAGGAGATCGACCGAATCCGGCCGCGAGCCGCGCCCGCCCCCCTCGGGCCCAGCCGGAGCCGCGCCGTCGGTGCGGCCCGGACGAAGAGCGTTTCTATGCTACGCGCCGTTCGTACTCGCGAGCGGGGCCTCCGCTCGACACCACGATGACCATCGCCGCGTTGCTGCTCACCGCCGGCGAGTCGCGTCGCATGGACGGCCAACCGAAGGCGCTCCTCAACGCCGGTCCCCGGACGGCCGTGCGCCGGCTCTCCGAGATCGCGCTCGAGCAGGAGTTCGATCCGGTCGTCGTCGTCGTGGGCGCCCATCGCGCCCCGATCATGCACGAGCTCCGCGACCTCCCGGTCACCATCGTCGACGCGGTGCAGTGGTACGAGGGACGCACCGCTTCGATCCAGGCGGGCCTCGAGGCGGTGCCGACGGACCGCGACGTCCTCTTCTGGCCGATCGACCACCCGTTCGTGTCGTCGCGGACGGTCGAGACGCTGCGGGCCGTCGTGCCGAGTGACCCGCTGGCCGTCTGGTTCATCCCGACGTTCGAGGGCCGCGGCGGGCATCCGGTCATCTGGCGCGCACCGATGCGGCGGGAGATCCTCGACCTCCGCTCCGACGCGCCCGTTCGCTCCCTGTTGCCCGAGTTCGGCCCGCAGGTGCGCCGGGTCGAGGTCGCGGATCCGGGCGTGCTCGCGAACGTCGACACGCCCGACGCGTACCGTGACGCGTACGACATCTGGCTCAGCCGGGGGGAGGACTGATGGACCGGAGGCTGACGCGGGAGGCCCTCCGGCTCATGGAAGGCCACCAGCCGTTCGTCCGGGCGACCGTCGTGAAGGCGACTGGATCCGTGCCGGGGAAGGTCGGCGCCTCGATGCTGGTTCTTGCCGATGGCACCTGCCTCGGCACGGTCGGGGGCGCCGCGCTCGAGGAGCGCGTCAAGGAGCACGCGCGGGCCGCCTTCGAGACCCGGCGGGGCGATCTCTTCCACTTCGACCTCCAGGCCTGGACGCCCGGCGGTCTCCCGAGCCTGTGCGGGGGATCGGTCGAGGTCGCGGTCGAGTACGTGCCCGCTCGACCCAACCTGCTCCTCTGGGGCGGCGGGCACGTCGCGCACGCCCTCGCCGAGATCCTGCCGACGCTCGAGTACGACTACAGCGTCGCCGACGACCGGGCCGAGTGGGTCACCCCGGACCGATTCCCGACCGCGGAACGGCGTGAGGTCGTCGCGCCCGAGCGCCTCTGGGAGGTCTTCGATCCCCCGGTCTTTACGCACCTCTACCTGCTCGGGTACGACGCGATGAAGGACCTCGAGGTCCTTGCGAGCGCGATCGATCGGTTCCCGAACGCGATCGGCGTCATCGCGTCGGCCGCGAAGCGCGAGCACCTGTTCGCCGAGCTGCGGGCCCGCGGGATCTCTCGCGAGGCGATCGCGCGCGTCCGCTCGCCGGTCGGGGTCGCCATCGGTGCGGAATCCCCCGCCGAGATCGCCGTGAGCATCGTGGCCGAGATCGTCGAGGGGATGCACCCGTCCATTCCGGGCGGCCGAAGGGCCCCGCGGATCCCCACGTCGCGGGAGGGCGATGCCGCCGCGCGATCTCCTTAGCTTCCAGCTCAACGGACATCCGGCGGCGGTGCCGTGCGAGCCGGCGCGGATCCTGCTCGATCTGCTCCGCGAAGACCTGGGGCTGACCGGGACCAAGCGGGGCTGCGACCTCGGCACCTGCGGGTGCTGC
>JASHUS010000188.1 GCA_030039865.1 Thermoplasmata archaeon | reverse complement strand
ACCGAGGAGCCCGATCAACGCGAAGACGATTGCGAACCCGAGCGCCAACCCGGGCGAGACGGTGAACAGGAAGAGAACGAGCAACGCCATGATCACGACGTAGAAGACGACGGTCGCGACGCGATACGTGGAGAATAGCATCGATGGGCCACGCTACTTAGGGCGAACACCGCCGCCCGCATTAAGGTCCGGAATCGCGGGCCGACCGCCGAGATCGCTAGGCCGACGTCGCCGGCGGCAACCGCTCGAGGATGCTCGCCGTGCTCTCCAGATCGCAGATCTCCCGCAGGAGCCGGAGCCCCGCCGCACTGCCGTCCGGACTCGCCGAACCGACGGCGTCCTCGACGACGAGCGGATGGAAACCGAGGTTGATCGCGTGCCGGGCGGTCGTCACGATGCCGACCTCCGTACTGACGCCGGTCAGGAGGAGGGTGTCGACGTTCCGAAACCGGAGCATCATCTCGAGGGGCGTGCCGAGGAAGAAGCTGGGCGTGTACTTCGCGAGGACAAGCTCCTCCGGGCGGGGCGCGAGCTCGGGAAGGATCTCCCACCCGGGCACGCCCGCGGCGAGACGGAAGCTCCCCGGCGCCATTCCCCGACGCATCATGGAGCGCGCCATCGTCGGGCTCCCCCATCCGTCCGGGGCGGTCGTGTGCTGACTGTACACGACCGGAAGTCGACGGGCCCGGTAGGCGCCGAGCAGATCGGCGATCTTCGGGACGATCTCCGCCCGATTGAAGGCTCGTCCGGCGATCCCGGGTTGCATATCCCAGACGACGAGCGCGGAGTGATCGAGGGCGAGCGGGTCCAGCTCCACGGTCCGCCCATCGCGAGACGTCAATTAAGGAGCGAGGGGCCGGCCCCTCCGGGCGAACGCGCCGCGGGAGCGTCTTAACTGCGCCGTCGACGCCGGGCAGGGACGAAGGACGTGGGCCGGGGGATTTGAACCCTATATGGTTTGAAACGACCAGGCATGTCTCGCCGACGCCAGACTATAGCCGTCGTCCTCCTTTCAAGGCGAGGCAGGTCCTTGGGCTCACGAAGGAGGAGGTATCCTTCGATTCCCAGGTTAAGGCGCCGAGCAGCCATCCTTCTCAGCCACCCGAACCCCCGGGTTCTGGAGCTGTGGCAGTCTCTGCGGCGACGCCCGCCGGCGGTATGCGTCGCATCCGCCGGGATGCGCTCGTCGCGACGGACTGGTGGGATTCGCAGAGGGTTCGAGTCGGAGGGTACTCGTTCGCCGGGACGAGTGAGTCCCGCCTCGCCGTCTCGCTCAGGGACGATGGTCGAGCCGTACCGCGACTCGATCCAACCTGAGCCGGACGTCGGAGGTCGCCGGCGCCAGTCCACGTCTCCCACCAGAAGACTTTTTAGTATAGTTAGCGTATTTAGCGTTCGCTAAATATGCCTGTTCTAACTAAATTCCCTCGGACGGAGGCCGAGACTCTCCAGCGGATACTGGACGAGCTCCCGCGACTTTGGCCGAATCTCAAGGTCAACAAGATTCGCCGAGAGGTCAGGGTGGGACTGAACGCGAGAGCAGACGCGACGGCGGAGGTTCGGCTCGGGAACCTGCGGAAGGAACTAGTCATCGAGGTCAAGGCCAACGGTGAACCGCGAATCGCTGAACAAGGGATTTCGCAGCTACGACAAGTCCTCCGGCGGAGGCCGGGTGCGTATGGCGTCTTTGCGGCGCCGTTCATCAGCGAGCGATCTCGAGAGCTCTGCAAGTCGGAAGGGTTCGGGTACGTCGACCTCGCGGGGGACTCCTTCCTCCAGTTCGGGTCAGTCCTTATCGACCGAGAAGGGGCCGCCTCGAAGAGCAAGGAGCAACGCGGACTTCGATCGATTCTCGCCCCCAAGGCGACCCGAGTTGTCCGAGCCTTACTCCTAAGTCCGGACCAGCCCGCGAAGATTACGCGCCTCGCAAAGATGTGCGAAATGAGTCCGGCCGGAGTCTACCTTGTGGCCCAGCTCCTCGAGTCCAAAGGCTACGTAACGCGGGAGAAGGACCGCTCCGTCCGAGTCACGGAACCAGGCCGCCTCCTCCAAGATTGGGCCGAGAATTGGTCCATCGAGCGGAACGGAGTCTCCCGCTACTTCTCTTTCGGACGCGGCTCGAACGACGTAATCGCCGACCTCGCCAAGTCAGCTCGGGGGCAGGGTATCGAGTATGCGCTGACTGGACTCGCGGGGGCCTACCTGGTGGCGCCGTTCGTTCGGTCGGACGCGGTCTGGACGTACGTGAAGGGCGACTCCGAGCGCCTGGTCAAGGCACTCGACTTGCGACCCGTTTCGAGTGGAGCGAACCTCGTCCTGCTGAACCCATACGATCCGGGGGTATTCCAGGGGGCTCGTGAGATTTCGGGGGTTCGCGTGGTCAGCGACGTCCAGCTCTACGTGGACCTGTTGAAGTTTCCAGGCCGGGGCAGTGAACAAGCCCAGCAGGTTCTCGAGAAGGCTCTGCCGTGGGCGAGGGCTGAATGACACCGAGACTCGCGGTCGAGTATACCGCGGCCCTGACGGGTGCATCGAAGGTTGGACTTCTTGAGCTCGCTCGAACCCTTCGACCGTATCGCGACTCGATCCTCCTAGTGGGTGGCTGGGTTCCGTACCTGCTGATCCAACGCCATGACGCGAACCCGGGCGGTTTCGTTCACGTAGGGTCGATCGACATCGACTACGTCGTAGATCCGGCACGCGTGGGGGAGGACGAGTACGCAACGATTGTCGAGTTGATCACTGAAGTAGGCTGGCGGCCGAGAGAAGGGAGTCGTTTCTCCTTCGTGCGACCGATCGATGGAGCCGACGGACGCTCGTATGAAATCAAGGTGGACTTTCTGACCCCCGACGTTGCGGGGGCCGGAGCGGGGCACCGACACCGGCCCATCCAAAGAGACCTTCAGGCGCGAACGATGGGCGGAGCCGAACTCGCCCTTACCCACCGGACGACGGTACACTTGGCGGGCCGACTGCCGGGAGGAGCCGATTCGGAGGCCGACATCGAAATGCTCGATCTAACCGGCTGCATCGGAACGAAGGCCATCGCACTCGGGGACCGCTACAAGCAGAAGGACGCGTACGATCTGGTATCGGTGCTGGACCGGTACGGGACCGGCGTGCGAGAGGCGGCCGAAACAGTCCGACCCTTCGCCCGGGATCCACGGGTCGCGGCGTCGCTCGAGATACTCAGGAACAAGTTCCGCTCGGAACGCTCGGAGGGACCAATGTGGTATGCCGAGTTCCTCGGCGGGGATCGGGAGGCATCCGAGAGAGCGGCCCAACGTGCGTTCCAACTCGTTCGAGAATTCGGCCGCTTGCTAGATTGAGCACCCGGAGTACTCTACCGTCAGTCCTCTTCTCGGGAAGCTCCGCGTCGATCGACTTGGGCCCTGCCGTCCTGACCTCCTCCCCCGAGGGGATTCGTTCGCCGGGACGAACGAGTCCGAGCCGAACGTCTCAAAGGAGCATGCTTTCCGCCGTGTTCGAAGAAGTGGGCGGGGTCGCCCGCTTGTCCAGGTGGGCCGGGGCGGATTCGAACCGCCGACCTCCGCGTTGTAAGCGCGGCATCATCACCCCTAGACCACCGGCCCGTCGTCCTTTGCAGGCGCCCGGGCCGTCATGGACGTGTCGGTGGACGTCCCGGCGCGATGACGCACCTTCACGGCGAGACCTCGGGGGATCGCCGTCATCAGCGGGCCCGGGCGCGCCGCCTCGCCCACCCCGGCGAGCTCCCCGGCCCGAACGAGCACGACCGAGTCCCCGGTTCGGATCTCGGGATCGGCCGAGCGCACGCCGGGCGCGAAGAGGTCCCCGGTGAGCGGGACGGCCGGATCGATCTCGACCGCGAGGGGGTACGGCGCCCCGATCCGCTCCGCCCCCGCGACGGTCAGGTGGAAGAGCCCGCGCTCCTCGCGCACGGTCGCCAGGTCGACCTTGCCGTCCGTGACACGCTGGAACCACGGCCGGCCCGCGAGCCGCACCGGCGGGGCGAAGAGCCGCTCAGCGGTGGGGCGTCCGAACTGGACGGAGGCGAGCTCGCGGAGCTCTTCCCGCACGACGGCGAGGGGCCCGCCGGGGAGCGGCGGGATCGCGTCGAGCTCCCGCGCCACCGCGTCGCGCAGGGACGCGAGAGCCTCGGGCGACGTGGTCGATCCGTTGCGAACGGTCCAGCGAACGTCGGAACCGCCCCCGAGGGGGCCGGCTACGAACGAGTACTCCTCCGGGTCGAGGTGCACGAGGATGCTCCGATACGCGCCGGAGCGGCGAAGGTGCTCAAGCCCCGTGAGCACCTGCGCTCGTTCTCGGTCGGTCCAGTCTCCGGTCACCGGAATGTCGTAGTGCCGCGCCGGGTAGACGTCCTCGAGCTCGCGCGGAACGAGCCCGATCGGCGAGCTCACGGAGACCACATGGACGCGCTCCCGGCCCGCCAAGCCCTCGAGGGCGGCGGCGAAGCGACGGTGCGAGCGCGAGGTCCGGTACGGCTTCCGCTGCGAGCACGGTACGAGCAGAAGGATCGACTTCGAGGGCGGCGGTCGGTAGCGCTCGACGAGCCGCTGGCGGAACCGCTGCATCTCGGGCCGACGCTGGGACTCCGCGAGCACGTACGCCCGGGTGCCGCTACCGGTGACCGGCGTGCGCTCCTCCAAGGGCCCCGCGAGCAGTTGGTCCACGTAGGGGAGCATCTCCCCGAGCGCCGGCTCGGCGACGAGGCGCGACTCGACCAGCTCCCGCAGTCGGCCCGCCCGGATCGCGGCGCGGGACTCCGCGACGGCCCTTCGATACGCGATGCGCGCGTGGTCGGCGAGCGGGCCGGGAGCGTCGCTCGCGCAGGCTGGGCAGTCGCACGCCCGCTCGCGGCGGAACGCGTCCCGATCGATCGGTCCCAGCGCCGGGTCGAGGTACTCCCCTCTCGCGGCGCGCCAGGCGCCTTCCGTCGTGTCGATCAGGTCGATGCCGAGGTAGAACAGGAACGGGACACGGTGGGGGAGGGCGACCCGAGGAGCCCATAGGATCGGGCCCGGACCGACCGCGGCTCGCAGGTCCCGGATCGCCTCGAGGAAGCCTGGCCCGCCGTTCCACAGCGCCCGAGCGTTGCCGAGGACGACGAGCCCCGGCCGCGAGGCGGCGCGGAGTTCCTCCACCCCGAACGGAGCGTGGAGCAGCACGCACCCCTCTCCGAGCGGGTGGACGCCGGTTCCGCCGACCGCGATCTCGGGATTCAGGATCGGAAACCGGAGGGTGACTTCGTCCGACCCCGAGGAGACCGCCAGGGTGCGAGTCCCGCTCGGACTCTCCCGGCTGCGGACGATGAGGCCCGCCGGAGATCCGAACGGGTCCTCGAGAAGGGCCGGCAGCTCGAGCCGTATCGCCCCCAACGAGCCCCGCCCCAGGAGGGCGAGGCCGTCCGATCGTTCGAATTCGCGCGTCACAGATCGCTCCGGGACCTTCTCATCGAGTGGGGGCCCGACCGGGCCGGGACGGAGGGGGGCCGACCTCGTCGTCTCATTTGACGTACCTCTCGCGCGGCGACGGCCCTCACTACCGAGGGATCACGGGCCCGAAGGGAAGGAACACCGCGACCAGCGTGCCCGCGAGATAGCAGAGGGATAGCGCGAAGTGTCGCTGGAACGGGACCCGCGACTCGGTCGGGCGCGCCGCGAGCCGGAGGTCCGTCGCGGCGACGAGCCCGGCCATCGCGACGAGGCCGAGATAGTAGGGGAGCGGCAGACCCAGCGCGATCCCGAAGACCGCAAGGAGGACGAGCGCCGTCGCGTGCAGCACGGGCACGAGACGTACCGAGCGCTCGACGCCCCACCGCACGGGGATCGAGAAGAGGCCGAGGGCCCGGTCGCTCTCGAGGTCTCCGAGGCTGTGGATGGTCTCGAACGCGGTCCCCCAGGCGAGGAGACCGAAGACCGCCCACAGCACGTCGAGCGGTAGCGTGCCCTCAACCGCGATGAAAACCGCGGCGGGCGTGACCGCCTCCACGAGCCCGAGGAACGCGGTCGTGAACGACGTCACGCGCTTCGTGTAGCTGTAGCCGAGAACGATCGCGAGCGCGACGGGGGCGAGCACGAAGGCGAGCGGGTTGAGGAAGTAGGCCGCGACGACGAGGACGGCCGCGTTGGCCGCGCAGAACGCCAGCGCGACCGACGGCGAGGCCCGTCCGGCGGCGAGGGCCCGGGAGCGGGTCCGGGGGTTCGCCGCGTCGAGCCGCCGGTCGACCCAGCGGTTGAAACTGTGCCCCGCGTTCCGCGCGGCGACGAAGGCGATGACGATCAGGACGAACGTCGCGAGGCTCGGCAGGCCGCGGGCCGCGAGGAAGAGGAAGGCGAGGGCGAACGGCAGGTTGAGCCCCAGGTTCTGGATCTCGAGGAACCGTCCGACCGCTCGGAGGCCGCCCGTCGGGGGCGACGCGACCTCCGTCACGAGCCGGGCCGGCCGCCGAAGAGCCGAGCGAGGACCGGGTCCTCGCGGACGATCCGCTCCGCGACGCGCGCCGCCTCCGGGTCGGACCGGATCTCGGTCGGCCAGTCCCGCGGGAACCCGTCCTCGCGCCGCTTGCGCGTCGCGTCGATGCCGACCTTGTGCCCCAGGTTCGGGATCGGGTTCGAGATTGAGAGCTGGTCGACCGGCCCCTGCGAGATCTCGAAGTCCCGGCCCGGATCCGCCTGCAGCCCGACGCGGTAGAGGACCTCCGAGAGGTCGTGCACGTCGACGTCCTCATCGACGACGATGAGGTAGCGGACGAACATCATCTGGCCGAGCCCCCAGAGCGAGTGCATCACCTTGCGCGGGTGGTCCGGGTAGGCCTTGCGGATCGAGACGATCCCGACGTTGATGAACAGCCCCTCCATCGGGAGGTTCATGTCGACGAGCTCGGGCAGGATGAGCCGGATCACCGGACGGAAGATCCGCTCGACCGCCTTCCCGAGGACCGCGTCCTCCGTCGGCGGCTTCCCCGTGACCGTCCCCAAGTAGACGGGCCGCTCCCGGCGCGTGATCCGGGTCACGTGGAAGACCGGGAACGGCTCGGGCGCCGAGTAGTAGCCGGTGTGGTCCCCGAACGGTCCCTCCACCCGACGCTCCGTGGGATCGACGTAGCCTTCGAGCACGATCTCGGCCTCCGCCGGGACCTCGAGGTCGATCGACCGGGCCGGCACGAGCGGGACGGGCTCCGAGCGGACGAAGCCGGCGAAGACGAAGTTCGAGAGGCCCTCGGGGACGGGGGCGAGGCCCGAGAAGACCGTCGCCGGGTCCGCGCCGATCACGGCCGCGATCGGCATCTTCTCGCCGCGCGCCGCCCAGAGCCGATAGTTGTTCGCGCCGACCCGGTGCACCTGGAAGTGCATCCCGAGCGTGTCGGGGCCGTACTGCTGGAGCCGGTAGATCCCGGCGTGCGGCTCCCCGGTCTCGGGGTTCTTCGTGATCACGACGGGGAACGTCACGGTCCGGCCGCCGTCGAGCGGCCAGCACTTCAGGATCGGCAGCCGGTCGAGATCGACCGTCGGCTCCTCGACCTCCTGGCACGGCCCGGAGCGCACCCGCTTCGGCGCGAGCGAGCGGAGTGTCGAGAGCGTCTCGATCGTCCCGCCGAGGTCGCGCAGCGCGCCGACGATCCCCGCGGGGGGGCGGAGGTGGACGAGCTGCTCGATGCGGTCGGCGACGGCGTCGACCGAGTCCGACCCGAGCGCGAAGGCGATCCGTCGGGGGGAACCGAGGAGGTTCGTGACGACCGGCATCGACGCGCCGGGGACGTTCTCGAAGAGCAGCGCCGGCCCGTCCCGGCGCAGCACGCGCTGCGTCACCTCGGTGATCTCGAGATCGCGCGAGACCGGTCGCGTCACCCGGGCGAGGTCGCCGCGCGCTTCGAGCGCCCCGAGGAACTCGCCGAGGGAGCGGAACGCCACGAGGGCGCCGGAGCCGTCTCGGTTATTAAACGCGCCTCGGGCGCCGCCAAGGTTCATATCGGAACCCGGGCTCCGCGCCGCCCGATGCAGTCGGTGACCCTCGAGTTCCGGACCGACGACCTCGTCGTGCTGGGCCTCATCCCGGAGGGGCTCTTCGAGAAGTACGAGGAGGTCGAGCTCCTCGAGACGCTCCGGCTCGAGGAGGGCTGGCGGCTCCAGCTCGTCCGCGTCCGGCGGCGGGGGGCGCTGCGCACGGCGGCAGAACTGGAACGGGAATCCCGGAGGATCCGGGCGATGTACGGCCTCGAGAGCTTCGAGCTCGTGGAGCGCCGTCCGCGCACCCGCGACTACATCGTGCTCGTCCGCCAGCGCAATCCCGAGCGGATGCGCCG
>JASHUS010000187.1 GCA_030039865.1 Thermoplasmata archaeon | reverse complement strand
CCGAGCGGGCGGTAGACGAGATTGACCGCGCCGGTGCCGAGCGTGATCGGCTGGCCGACGATGATGTTCTCGGCGACGCCCTTCAGCTCGTCGACCTCGCCCGTGATCGCGGCGCGCAGGAGGTGCGCCGCGGTGATCTCGAACGCCGCGCGCGCGAGCACGCTCGTCTTCTTCCCGGAGATCCCGTGGCGGCCGATCGCGCGGATGTCGCCCTCGTTGGTCATGACGTCGGCGACGAGCATCAGGTGACGGATGTCGACGCCGAGGCCCTGCTCGGCCAGTGTGCGGTTGGCCTCGAAGATGAGCGCGGCGCGCGCCGCCTCGACGCCGTAGACGCGGTAGATCTCGAAGACCGAGTTCGTGGTCGTCCGCACCGCGTCGACCCCCTCGATCTCGATGACGCCATCCAAGTTCGAGCCCTCGGTGTAGATCACGTACTCGTCCTTCTCCTTGCGGATGAGCGCGCGGCGGATCCCGTCGACGCCCTTGATCTGGACCGCCTTCGCCTCCTCGCTCGCGATGAGGAGCTTCTTGAACGGCATCTCCTCGACGAGCTCCTCCTTGCGCGACTTCGTCGCGCCCGCGGCGGACTCCTTGAGATGGATCTCGAGGGATCGGGTCTCGCCCCCGCCGCCGCCCGACTTGAGCTCGAAGAGGCGCGGATCGAGGTTCTGCGCGAGCGCGCTCTCGAGGTCCGCCCGCTTCACCCCGCGCGCGTCGAGGAGCGCGGCCTGGGGGGAGATGACGACCTTGAGGTCCTCGATCACCGTGCCGATCGACGCGACGTCGGGCACCGTCGTCACCTCGATCTGGAGCGCGATCTTCTGCACGGCGTTCCGGTCCGCGCGGACCTTCTTGTCGACGTGGACCGTCATCATCGGCGTCGACGGGACGCGGCGCGCGTCGACGAGCTCGATCAGGCGCGGCAGGCCGAGCGTGACGTTCATCTCGGCGACGCCGGCGTAGTGGAACGTCCGCAGCGTCATCTGCGTCCCGGGCTCGCCGATCGACTGCGCGGCGACGATCCCGACGGACTCGTGCGCGTCGACCTCGGCGCGCTTGAACCGCTGGGCGACCTCGCGGACGACCCGCGTCGAGTCCTGGGGCGAGAGGCGGAGGCTCTGGAGCTTCGCCCGCAGGTTCTCGGCGAGCGACGGCGAGAGCTCGACGCCCGTCTCCTTGCGCGCGATCTCCTGGATCCGCACGAGGAGGTCGCGCGGCGGGGCCTTCTTCTCCTCCGCCATCGGCCTACTCCCCTCCGAACTCGGGTCCTTCCTCGGGCGCCCCGAACTCCTCGGTCTCCTCTTCCTCGGAGTCCTCCTCGAGCTGCGCTTCCGCCTGGAGGTCCATCTCCTCCTCCGTGACGGGCGGGGCGCCGGCCGGGCCGTCGGGCTTGCGTTCGTCGCTCGAGCGGACCCGGCGGCCGAGGACCTGGCTCACGACGTCATCGATCGAGACCGGCGCGCCCTGGTAGGAGCGGGTCGGGTCGATGCCGTCCTCGCCGTACTTGTACTCGATGACCGTGCCGGCCGTGTTGCGGACCGTCCCGTCCTCGGCGACCTTGAGATCCTCGAGGGCGTTGATCAGCCGGCGCTGCATGTACCCGGACCGGCTCGTGCGCACCGCGGTGTCGACGAGCGACTCGCGGCCGCCCATCGAGTGGAAGAAGTACTCCTGCGGGGAGAGCCCGCGCTTGTACGACGAGCTCACGAACCCGCGCGCGTCCGCGCCCAAGTCGCCGCGCTCGTAGTGCGGGAGCGTCCGGTGGACGTAGCCGCGGAGCAGGCGCTCGCCGCGGACCGACTGCTGCCCGACCGCGCCCGCCATCTGCGTCAAGTTGAGCATCGAGCCGCGCGCCCCCGACTTCGCGAGGATCACCGCGGGGTTCTCGAGCCCGAGGTAGCGGCCCGCGATGTCGCCCGCGGTGTCGCGCGCCTGGCCGAGCTCGCGCCGGACCATGACCTCGAGCGTCTCCTCGAGCGAGCGGCCGGGCATCTGCTCCAGGTCGCCCTTGCGGTACTGCTGGACCAGGTCGGTGACCTGCTGGCGCGCGGAGGCGAGCGCCTCGTTGATCTCCTTCAGCGCGCCCTCGGGAACGTCCTCGTCATCGATGCCGGTCGAGAGGCCCTTCAGCGAGATCGCGGTGATCGCGAGCCGGCTCATCTCGTCCAGGAACTGGCGGGCGCGCGGCATGCCGTCGTCCCGCGCGATCGCGTCGAGGACGGCGCCCTTCTCGAAGGCGATCGCCTTCTTGTCGATCGCCCCGGCCTTGAGCACCCCGTTCTCGATCACGACGTAGGCGTCGTGCTTGCAGCTGAGCGGCGCGCAGTCGCACCGCGCCCAGATGTTCGAGCGGAACTCGAGCGTCAGGTCGGAGGGCAGCGTGAGCGAGAAGAGCTGCTTGCCCGTCCAGAACGGGTCGCCGTCCGCGTCCTTCCCCGCCGGCGGCGGGATCGGGTAGTTCAGCTTCGAGAGGAGGTACGTGACCTCGGCGCGGTTGAACTTCGGGTTCTGGTACGTGAGCAGGAACGCGGCCGTGATGTGGTCGTGCAGCA
>JASHUS010000186.1 GCA_030039865.1 Thermoplasmata archaeon | reverse complement strand
GGCGGCGGTAGGGTGCGGGGAGCCCTCGGAAGAATCGGGGGACGTCACAGTCGAAGTCCAGCGGGACTTGGACATTGACGATCCGCCGGGCCCGCGCGAGCCCGCCGTGCCAGGGCGCCGAGCTGACGACGCGGAACGCGCCGTGGACCTCGATCCGACCCGGATCACGGACGACGCGCATTCCGGGTCGGGGTCGTCGGGGTCTCTTCACCCTTGCGCCGGTCGGCGCCTCGATGAACGGCCCTACCGACCCCGGGCGACCGCCACCGGGGCCGCGCTCGTCCGCTTCAGCTCCCGGATCCGGTCGCGGATGCGCGCCGCCTCCTCGAACTCCAGCCGTTCGGAGGCCAGCCGCATCTCTTCCTCCAGGTTCGCGAGCAGGAGGGGAAGGCGGTCCTTCCACTTCGGGCCGAGGCCCTGGATCGAAAGATCACCGGAGGCCGCGGCTTCCTCGGGGGCGAGCAGCGAACGGATCTCCTTGCGGACCGACTCGGGGACAATCCCATGCGCCGCGTTGTACTCGATCTGGGCGTTCCGCCGCCGCGCCATCTCCGCGATGGCTCGCTGCATCGAGCCGGTGAGACGGTCGGCGTAGAGGACGACGCGGCCGGCGGAGTTCCGGCTCGCGCGGCCCGCGGTCTGGATGATCGACGTCTCGCTCCGCAGGTACCCTTCCTTGTCGGCGTCGAGGATCGCGACGAAGCTGACTTCGGGAAGGTCGAGCCCCTCCCGGAGCAGATTGATCCCGACGAGCACGTCGAAGCGGCCCAGGCGCAGATCCCGCAGGATCTCAACGCGCTTCAGCGTCTCGACCTCGGAGTGGAGGTAGCGGACCTTGAACTGCAGGTTCGCGAGGTACGTCGCGAGCTCCTCGCTCGTCGCCTTCGTCAGCGTCGTCACGAGCGCGCGGTCGCCGCGCGCCACGCACTCCCGGAGCTCCCGGACGAGGTCCGCGATGTGACCGCCGAGGGGCCGGACCTCGATCGGCGGGTCGACGAGGCCGGTGGGCCGGATGATCTGTTCGACGATCCCCTTCGAGTACTTGCGTTCGAACGGACCCGGGGTCGCCGAGACGAAGACCGCCTGCGGCACGTGCTCCAGGAACTCGGGGAACTTCAGCGGTCGGTTGTCCCGGCACGACGGGAGCCGCCATCCGAACTCCACGAGGTTGTCCTTGCGGCTCTTGTCGCCTTTGTACATCCCCTGGAGCTGCGGGACGCCGACGTGGGACTCGTCGAGGAAGACGAGGTAGTCGTCCGGGAAGAAGTCGAGGAGCGTGTACGGTGGATCGCCCGCCTTGCGACCGGCGAAGTAGCGGGAGTAGTTCTCGACCCCCGAGCAGTAGCCGGTCTCGCGGAGCATCTCGAGGTCGTAGTTCACGCGGGAGCGCAGCCGCTGCGCCTCCACGATCTTCTCGGTCCGCTCGAGCTCCGCGACGCGGTGGTCGCGCTCCTGCTCGATCTCGCCGAGGATCCCCCGAAGACGTTCGTCGACCGTGAGGAAGTGCGTCGCGGGGAAGATCAGGAGGTCGGTGAGCTCGCGCCGCTCGTCGAGCGTGATCGGCTCGAGCTCGACGATCGTCCCGACCGTGCTCCCGTCGAGCACGATCCGGTGGATCGTCTCGCCGGCGCCCATGACGTCGATCGTCCCGCCCCGGACGCGGAAGCGCCCGCGCTTCAGCTCGACGTCGTTCCGCGCGTACTTCATCCGGACGAGCTGCTCGAGGAGCGTCTGGCGGGAGATCTCCTGGCCGACCCGCAGCTCGACGACCGACGATCGGTAGTCCTCGGGCGAGCCCAACCCGTAGATGCAGCTCACCGAGGCGACGATGAGGACATCGCGCCGGGTGAGCAGCGCCTGCGTCGCGCGGTGGCGCAGCCGATCGATCTCCTCGTTGATCGAGGCGTCCTTCTCGATGTAGAGGTCGATCTGCGGGACGTACGCCTCGGGTTGATAGTAGTCGTAGTAGCTCACGAAGTACTCGACCGCGTTCCGGGGGAACAGGGCCCGGAACTCGCTCACGAGCTGGGCGGCGAGCGTCTTGTTCGGGCTCACGACGAGGGTCGGACGCTGCAGGCGCTGGATGGCGTGGGCCATCGTGAACGTCTTGCCGCTGCCCGTGACGCCGAGGAGGGTGACGTACTTCTCCTTCGCCTCGATGCGCCGCACGAGCTCATCGATCGCCGCCGGTTGATCGCCCTGCGGCACGAGGTCGGTCTCGAGCTCGAACCGGCCCGGTAGCGCGGGGGCGGCCGAATGCCGCGGCGTCACGAGGGCTTCGCCTCCGGGCTCCGGCGGGCGCCGTATCCCCACGGATCGAACGTGATCTCGCCCAGGCCGACCGACCGCAGCGCGGCTCGGAGCTCGGCCATCATCGGCTCGACGACGAGCCGCGGAACCTCCTCGGGATCGACCTCGACGCGCGCCGTACCGCTCCGGACCCTCACCCGGACTCGCCGGAAGCCGCGCTCCCGGACGATCGCCTCGGCGAGCTCGATTCGCTCGAGGAGGTCGTGCGAGATCGGTTCCCCGTGCGCGATTCGGGAGGCGAGGCACGCGTCCGAGGGAGCGTCCCAGTTGGGAAGTCCGAGCTCCCGAGCGGTCGCACGGACCTCTCGCTTGCTCCAGCCCCCCCACACGAGCGGGTGGGTGAACCCGGCCTCTTCCATCGCGCGAACGCCCGGGCGATCATCGGCCAGGTCGTCGATGTGGATTCCGTCGAGGTAGTGGAACGCTCCGCGGGGAGCCGCGAACGCGCGGATCGCCGCGGTCTCGATCGAGCGGCAGAAGTAGCATCGATTCGCCGGGTTCTCTCGATACTCGGCCCGGTCCACGGGGTCGACGCCCAGTACGTGGTGCTCGATCCCCACCGTGCGCGCGACCCGACGGGCGCGATCGACCTCGACCCGGGCGACGGCGGGGCCGCTCAGGGTCACCGCGAGGGCCTGCCGTCCGAGCCCCTCCACCGCGAGCGCCGCGACGACGGAGGAATCGACGCCGCCCGAGAGCGCGACCAGGGCGGGGCCGCCCGCGCGTAGATGCGCGACGACGTCGCTTCGAGGGCGGGGGGACGGCCGATCGGACATGGGCCCCACGCTAGTCGACCGAGACAGTTACCCTTTGTCGTCCCACAACGGCCATACCGAGCTGACGCATCCGGCGGACGATGCAGGCCGTGCGCGACGGGAGCCGATGGATGCTCCGCTTGGACCCCGGGGAGGACGTGCTCCCGACGCTGGCGGAGTTCGCGCGCCGCGAGGATCTCCGCGCGGCCGCCATCGTTTCGGGGATCGGATCGGTGAACCGGGCGAAGATCGGCTACTGGGACGGGAGCGAGTACCGTCCCCGCGAGCTCACCGTACCGCACGAGGTCGTCGGCTTCTCGGGATCGATCGCCTGGGCGGACGGGGCGCCGTCGATCCACGCGCACATCGCCGCGGCCGGGCCGGACTATCAGCTCGTGGGCGGCCACCTACTGAGCGCCACGATCGGGATCCTGCTCGAGGCCTCGATCGACTCGTTCCCGGGGCGGACGTTCGGACGGCCGTTGCTCGAGAGCATCGGCCTGCGGATGCTCGACCTCGAGCCGGGCCCGGCGGGCTGACGAGCGACCGGAATCGTTTTCGCCGCGTGGGGCTGACCGGCGACCCCTCCCATGAGCTCGGAGCTTTCGGACGCCTTTCCCGGCATCGACCGCCGACTGGCCGAGGCGGCCGCCCGCCAGGGCATCACCGAACCCACGGAGATCCAGCAGCTCGCGCTCCCGGTCCTGCGGAGCGACACGGATGCGCTGCTGATCTCGCCGACGGGCACGGGGAAGACCGAGGCGGCCCTCCTACCGCTCCTGTCGCGCCGTCTGGATCATCCGAGCGATCCGGTCTCGATCCTCTACGTCACCCCGCTGCGCGCGCTGAACCGCGACCTCGAGCACCGGCTCGTCGCCCTCGTGCGCGATGTGGGGCTCACGGCGGCGGTGCGGCACGGCGACACCCCGGCGGCGGCGCGCGCGGCGCAGTCCCGGCATCCCCCCGACCTCTTGCTCACCACCCCCGAGACGCTCCAGATCATGCTCGTCGGCCGTCACCTGCGCGCCTCGCTCGCGAACGTTCGTACGGTCGTGGTCGACGAGGTCCACGAGCTCGTGGGATCGGACCGGGGCGCGCAGCTCGCGCTCACCCTCGAGCGCCTGGACGCGCTCACGGGACGGACGGTCCGCCGCATCGGGCTATCGGCGACCGTCGGCAATCCGGAGGAGGTCGCTCGATTCCTGTCGCCCGAGCCCCGAGCGATCGAGGTGCGGGTGGCCCAGCAGCGCCGCATCGTCGAGCTGTCGGCCCACCGACCGAAGGACGATCGACCCCCGCTCGAGCCGTCGCTCGTCCGGGAGCTGAAGGCCGATCCGGTCCTCCTCGCGGGGCTCCGGGAGGTCGAGGAGGAGATCCGCCAGCACCGCACGACCCTCGTGTTCGTCAACACCCGACCGACCGCGGAGGGACTCGCGGCCCGGCTCCAGCGGCTCGCGCCGGACCTCGCGGTCGCGGTCCACCATGGATCGCTCTCGCGCGAGGTCCGGGAAGAGGCGGAAGAGGCGTTCCGGGGAGGACGTCTTCGGGGCCTCGTCGCCACGTCCTCCCTCGAGCTCGGGATCGACATCGGCGCCGTCGATCACGTCGTCCAGTTCGGTTCGCCGCATCAGGTCGGCCGGCTCGTGCAGCGGGTGGGACGGTCGGGCCACCGGCTCGGCCGAACGATCCACGGTACGGTCCTCGCCCTGGACGACGACGATCTCGAGGAGGCCGCGGTCCTCGCGCGGCGCGCCGACGAAGGGCAGGTCGAGCCGGTCGCCTGGCGGACGCGCAACCGGCTCGCGGCCAGCCAGCAGATCGTCGCCGCGCTCCGCGCCGAAGGGACCGTCGATCGGGAGCGGCTCATCACGATCCTGCGGCACGCGACCGCGGTCCGGGACCTCTCGGACGCCGAGTGGCGCGAACTCATCGACTACCTCGCGGGCCTCGGCCTGACGCGCGCGAGCGATCGCCAGCTCGCGCCGGGCCGCGGGACGCTCCGCCGGTTCTATGCCGCGATCTCGCTCATCCCCGACGAGCGCACCTACCGCCTGCGGGACATCGCGACCCGGCGACTGATCGGGACCCTCGACGAGCGGTTCGTGCTCACCCAGATCCTGGCCCAGCCCGAGGAGATCTTCCTCCTCCACGGCCGGACGTGGAAGGTCGTCGAGTACCGGGACGGCGAGCTTCTCGTCGAGACGGTCCAGGAGATCGGGCAGGAACCCCGGTGGGCCGGCGAGGACCTCCCCGTACCGTTCGACGTCGCGCAGGAGATCGGGCAGGTCCGTCGCGAGGGGGGATGGGAGCGGTACCCGATCCCGCCCGCGGACCGCGCACGGCTCGAGGCGCGCGGGGCGGGCGAGGCGGACTCCGGAGCCAACGATCGCCGCCTCACGATCACGGCGCGGGGTCGGCTCGTCGTCTTCGGCGCCTGCTTCGGCACCCGAACGAACGAG
>JASHUS010000185.1 GCA_030039865.1 Thermoplasmata archaeon | reverse complement strand
TCACGACCGACCCCGCCCTCCGACTCGAGGGCCGGCCCAGCGGCTCGGTCCGCATCGTGGCCGGGCCGCGGGTCGGCCTCAGCCGCGCGACGGAGCGACGGCTCCGCTTCGCGATCGCGGGGAATCCGTGGGTCTCGCGACCCCGGCCTACTTCAGCTTCGCCCAGTGGTAGCTACGGCGGCGCGGCGACGCGCCGAACCCGCAGGAGGCGCATACGCCCTTCTGCCGGTGGTAGGAGTGGCGGCCGCACCGGCGGCAGATGATGTGAACGATCCGGCCTCCGCGGCGAGATGGTGTTCCCTTTCCCATGTGCGTCCTCCTTACGGCGAGATGTAAACGATCGAATCGCCGCGCACGAGCGTGAGACCGCTGCGCGGCGTGACCTCGTCCTTCACGACCTCCTCGGCGGAGGAGAGGACCAGGTTGAGGTGCTGATCGTACGCGTCGAGGACGCCCCGGAACGAGCGGCCGCCCTTCATCTCGACCAGGACCCGCTTGTGCAGGCTCTGCTGGAGCACCTCGAGCGGCTTCATCGGGGAGGGGTCCGAGGTCGGGTGCGGTTCTTAACGGTGGCGGGCGTCCGGCGCCGACCTCGCTCGGCGAAACGCGCGACCTCCCGATCGAGATGGCGCAGGAGGTCCGGGAGGCGGGGCGGGGGAATCGGCGGACGGTCCGGCAGGGCCCGGATGACGGCGTCGAGGCGCCGGGCCAGCGCCCGGGGCGAGGAGCGAGCGCGGACGAAGCGGATGCGCACTCCGGGCACCTTCCGAAGCAAGGTCCGGTAGAACCGTCGCTCGAACGCGCTGACGCGGGCGTGGCGCCGGTCGAGGCCGGGAGGATGCCGCTCGGCGTCGCGCCGGGCGCGCGCCCGCCGGGTCCGCTCGCCGACCTCAAGGAACACGATCAGGTCGGGCACGCCCCAAGCGGCGGGGCGCGCGGACGCCCGAAGCAGTCGCGCGAGCTCCGGCCGCAGGGTCGTCGGCGCGATCCCGAGCGTCTCGAGACCGGCCGTGTAGGTGATCGGACCCAAGAATCCGGTATCCGCAACGACGGTCCGCCCCTGCCTTCGCGAGCGCTCGGCGTCGCGGAACCGGCGCATCTCTTCGGCCAGGAGGGTCCGCTCGATCCGCCGGAGTTCGCCGGTGGTACGGTAGGTCAGGGGCGGGTGGGGATCGAGCCGATCGAACGCCTCGGGCAGCGCGACCCAGCCGAATTCACGAGCTCCGGTCCGGACCAGGGTCGACTTGCCGGCGCCCGAGGCCCCTTCGATCGCGACGATCCGGCCCCGCACGCCCATTCGCCCCGAGGAGATCTCACGGAGGCGGCGCGCACGTCATCGCGTGCGTCGCGGTGAAGCGGAACGACGATCCGCTCGAGAGCGCCCCCGAGATCGTGATCGCGTAGGTCGTTCCGCAGGCCAGCGCACCGTTCGGCACGGCCGTCGAGGCGGACGCGCTCTCGCGCGGCTCGAGCGGCGTCGCGGCGGTGACGTTGGGGAAGTTGAAGCCGGGGATCCCCCCGATGTTCAGGTACGCCGACAGGTTGGTCACCGATACGCTGCCGTTGTTCCCCAGGACGATCCGTACGGTGGGGTGGGGCTCGCTCGTCGCGCTGAGCTGCAGCAGCTGGACCGAGATCGGTTTCGGGGACGACGCGGGGGTCGGCAACACGACCAGGACCACCACGGCCACGACGACGACGATGACCACCGCGATCCCGATCGCGAGGAAGAGCCGGTTCCGCTGCATCGTCCCTTTTCAATCTCCCGGAGGCTCGCCGGTCGCGTCCCTCGACCGGTTCACACGACGCGTCGGCGGAAAACCATGTGGGCTCGACTCGGCGCGGGGGTCCGGGGGTGCCGGCGCGGGCTAGCGGTACGCGATCACGAACCGGCGCAGGAAGGGAAAGACCAGGTTCCCATCGCGTCGCCGGGGGTACTCCCGTGCGATCTCCCGGGAGAGCTCGGCGAGGAACCGTGCTTGCACATCGGGGTCGGGCAGGCGGGCGAGCCAGGGCCGCAGCGCGGTGCCTCGGATCCACTCGACGACAGCCTCGGGGCCCTCGAGGACGTGATCGTACTCGGTATCCCACAGATCGACCCGGCGCGCGACGTCGCAGAGGACGTCGTAGTACTCGGCCAGGGAGAGCACGTTCGACTCCGATGCATCCGCCGGCGCGACCGAACGCCACGGCTCGGCCGCGGCCATCCGGGCGAGGGCCCGCATCCAGGGCGGGGGCGGGTGGGTCCGGGCCGGGACCTGGAAGGCGAGCGCCCCGCCCGGCGCGGCCCATCCGGCGAGCCGGGGCAGCAGGTCGCGATGATCCGGCAGCCAGTGCAGCACCGCGTTGGAGAAGACCAGGTCGAACGAGGAATCGGGGGTCCATCGGCTCACGTCGGCCGTGATCCACTCGGCGCGCACGTCCGACGCCCGCGCTTTGGCGAGCATCTCCTCGGAGCTGTCGACGCCGGTGAGGTGCGCGCCGGGCCAGCGCGCGGCCAGCACCGCCGTGCTGTTCCCCGGACCGCAGCCGAGATCGACGACACGCTTCGGTCCCGCGAGGTCGATCCGGCGCGCGAGGTCACGGCAGGGCAGCGTCCGTTCGGCCTCGAAGCGCAGGTAGCGCTCCGCGTCCCAGCGCGGAGCGGGGGTCCCCGGCGCCGCCCCGCTCATGGGGGGAGGTCGGCGGGCAGCTTCTCCAGACGGCCGGTGCGGCCGAGGGAGATCTGGGGACGTCCCCGACGATCCGAGACCCAGCCCTCGACGATCCGGATGCGGTCCCCGACCGCGACGGAATCCACGTCCTCTTCCCACAGGGCGAGGGAGATGTCACCGGTCCGGTCGGTGAGGCGTCCGTTCCGCACGCGCCGCACCCCGCCGCCGCGCACCTCGACCTCGCGCACCGGCTCGAGTTCGGAGACCGTGCCCTCCACCGTGGCGATGCGCGACGGCCGCAGGTCCGAGATGAACGTCGTCGGCGGCTTGCTCTCGGTCACGCGATCCCGTCCCTCCGGCCGCCGGCCCACGGCCGGTCGGCGGAAAACCGTGCGGGTCCGGCGCGGGGTTGCGCAGGCACCGCCGTCCTTTTGACGGAAGGTCCGCATCCGAACGCCCGTGAGCGCCGCCGGTCCCCGGCCGTCGACGGGCCACCGGTTCAGCGCCCGGGTCCTCGAGGGCGGGTCGCTCGCGGAGATCGCGCGCGAGATCGAGCGCACCGAGAGCGACCCTGAGGGGGTCGGGATCATGACCCGCAAGGGCCGCACGTACCGGATCCGGCTCTCGGGGGTCTCCCTGAAGGCCGCGCCGATCCTGAAGCAGGAGCTCCTCTCCGTCGGCGGGGACGCCGCGCACGCGCGGGGGATCGCGGACCACTCCATCGAGACGACGCCGGCCGTCCTGATCGCGACCTGGGGTCAGTACCGACGGCTGATCCCGAAGCTGCGCCGGCAGCCGTTCCGACTGAGGGAGCTGGCCGACGAGATCGACCGGGCGCTCCGGTCGTACGTCGCCCACGGGGCGCGCACGATCGCGGGGGCGCATCGCTCGTTCGTCGTCGGGGACCGACCGCGGGTGATGGGCGTCCTCAACGTGACGCCCGATTCGTTCTCGGATGGGGGAGAGTTCCTCGAGGCGTCGCGGGCGATCGCGCGCGCCGAGGAGATGGCCGCGGAGGGCGCGGACCTCCTCGACATCGGTGGCGAGTCGACCCGTCCCGGCGCCATCGAGGTCTCGCCCGAGGCGGAATGGGGGCGGATCGGACCGGTGCTGGACGGGCTGCGCGGCCGTCTACCGATCCCGATCTCCGTCGACACGCGACATCCCGAGGTCGCCGCCCGCGCCGTTGCGGCGGGCGCGGACGTCATCAACGACGTGGCCGGATTGCGATCCCCGGCGATGCGGGACGCCGTCGCGCGCTCGGGCGCCGCGGTCATCCTCATGCACATGCGCGGGGAGCCCGCGACGATGCAGGGCGATCTCGAGTACTCCGACCTGCGCGGCGAGGTCTTCGGCGCCCTCGCGGAGGCGACGGACCTCGCGCGCGCGGCCGGCGTCGCGCCCGAACGGATCCTCGTCGATCCCGGGCTCGGCTTCGGGAAGTCCGCGGACCAGAGCCTCGAACTGCTCGTCCACGCCGGCGAGTTCCGCTCGCTCGGCTACCCCGTCGTGCTCGGTGCGTCGCGGAAGTCGTTCCTCGGCGCGATCACGGGCGCCGCGTCGCCGTCCGATCGCCTCGAGGCCGGCGTGGCCGCGGCCGTGCTCGCGGCCGAGCGCGGGGTGGCGCTCGTGCGTACGCACGACGTCGGTCCGACCGTGAAAGCGCTCCGCCTGGTCGCCGCGGCGCGGACGCTCGCCGAGCGCGCGCCCCGCACCGCGGAGGCCCTCGCCGCGACGGAACCGGACGGCTAGCCCGGTCGCGGGCCTACGTCGTCTCCCGGTCGGAGTCCGCGTCCGCCGGGACGTCGGTCTCGAAGACGAGCGAGCCGACGTAGTCGCACTTCTCGCAATGGTAGATCTGCCCCATGATCGAGCCGGCGATCAGCACGATCTTCGCCGAGCCGCACTGCGGGCAGAGCCGAACGGTCTTACCCCTCGGGCGGCGCCGCATCGTCGTCCTCCTCGTCGTCGGAGGGATCGGGCTCGGCCGGCTCGTCCTCCTCGTCGGGGGCGGGCTCCTCGGGAGTCTTGTCGTCGTCCGTCGGCGTTTCGTCCTCGTCCTCCTCGTCCTCGGGAGGAACGTCCTCCTCGGGCGGCTCCGTCCCTTCGGCCGCGGCGGCGGGAAGGGGCTCGTCCGGACCGCCCGGGGTCGTCGCGGGCTCGGTGTCGAGCGCGGTCTCGAGCACGACGACATCGCGCACCTCGTCGCCCTCGTCGAGGCGGATCACGCGGACGCCGAGGGTGTTCCGGGCCTGGGTACGGATCCCCTTCACCGCCATGCGGATCGTCACGCCGTTCTGCGTCGTCACGAGGATCTCGGACGTGTCCGTCGTCGGCAGCACGGCCACCACCGAGCCGTTCCGCCCGCCGGTCTTGATCGTGCGGACGCCCTTCGCCCCACGCTTCGTCTCCCGGTAGTCGTCGGTCGGGCTGCGCTTGCCGAACCCGGTCGTCGTGACCGAGAGCAGCGTCGGGAACTTCGGGCTCACCGGCGCCATCGCGACGACCCGGTCGCCCTTCTCCGCGGAGAGACGGACCCCGATGACGCCGTACGTCGCGCGGCCCATCGGACGGACGTCCGAGACGAGGAACCGTACCAGCTGACCGGCCCCGGTGGCGAGGATCAGCTCGGTCGATTCGTCGCTGAGCAGCGCCACGTTGACCAGCTCGTCCCCCTCCTCGAGGAGGATCGCCTGGATGCCGCTCACGCGGATGTTCTGGAACTGGTCGAGCATCGTC
>JASHUS010000184.1 GCA_030039865.1 Thermoplasmata archaeon | reverse complement strand
GGAAGTAGGCGTTCGTGAACGTGTCGTGGATCGGCGCGGTCGTCGCGGTCAGGCCGAGCGGGATCTGGGCGCCGGTGATCCCCTTCGCGGTCGTGAGGATGTCCGGCGTCACCTTCCAGTGGTCGACCGCGAACCACTCGCCGACGCGGCCCCAGCCGCTCATCACCTCGTCCGCGATGAGGAGCACGTCGTGCTTCCTCGTGATCTCGCGGATCCGGGGGAGGTACTCCGGGACCGGTACGATCACCCCGTTCGTCCCGACGACCGGCTCCAAGATCATCGCCGCGACATCGCCCTCCCGCTCGAGCTGGTAGTCGACGTACTCCGCGCACGCGACGCCGCAACTCGGGTAGGTGAGGCCGAACGGGCAGCGATAGCAGTAGCAATCCGGGGCGAACACGGTCCCGGGGACCTTCTGGACGCGCTCGCTCGCGCGGCGCCGAAACTCGCCGGTCACCGAGATCGCGGCCGCGGTCGATCCGTGGTACGACCGGTAGCGGGCGACGACCTTCGTGCGGTTCGTCACGGTGCGCGCGATCTTGAGCGCGGCCTCGTTCGCTTCCGTGCCCGAGGTGCTGAAGAAGAACCGGTCGAGGCCGCCGGGGAGCACGCCGAGGAGCGCGGTGCTGATCGCTGCGCGAGCCTCCGTCGCGAACCCGGGGGCGGCGTACGCGAGCGTCCGAGCCTGTTCGGCGATCGCCTGCGCGACGGCCGGGTTCCCATGGCCCAGGTTCGTTGCGATGAGCTGGGAGGAGAGATCGAGGTACTCCTTGCCTGCGCTGTCCCAGAACTTAGAGCCGGACGCCCGGGCGATGACGACCGGGTCCCAGCCACCCTGGCGCCGCCAGGTCACGTAGTTCGTCTCTCGGACGACCTTGCGGACCTCGTCGCCGTCCACCACGTGCCCTCCGAAACGGGGCCCCGAGCCGACGGCCGCTTATGACGGGGCCGACACGCGAGATCCGGCGTCGTCGAGGCGGAAGAGCCGATGCGCGTTCCCGCCCAGGATCGCCGCGCGGTCCGCTTCCGGGAGGTCGAGCTGGTCGATCAGGTCGACCGCGATGCGCAGCTCCTCGAGCGGCCAGTCTGAGCCGTAGAGGATCCGGTCGGGCCGTCCGACCGTGACGATCGCTTCGTAGATCGCGTGCCGGGCCTGGTCGATCATCCGGCCGAAGTACGGGAGCGACGGGTGACCGAGCAGCCCGGAAGTGTCGGCGTAGACGTTCTCGTTCTTGTAGACGAGCTCCGCGCCCTCGCCCATCCACGGGTTGCCGAAGTGGCACAGCACGAACGACACGTCGCGGTACCGTCCCGCGACCTCGTCGACCTCGATCGGCCGCGCATACTTCACGAGCCCGAGGCCGTCGAGCGTGTCGCCCTGGTGGAACAGCACGGGGAGACCCCGCCGATGGGCGTACTCGTAGACCGGCGCGAGGCGCGCGTCGTGGGGGTAGAACGAGAGGTAGCCCGGGTAGAGCTTGATCCCCGCGAGGCCCCGCTCCCGATCCCAGAGCTCGAGCGCGCGCCGCACCTCCTCGGGACCCTTCGTCGGATCGACCGTCGAGACGGGATGGAGACGGCCCTCGCTCGTCGCGAACTGGCCCTCGGCCTCTGCGATCCCGTCGGTGACGCTCGGGGCCTCGTGGAGCTGCAGCACGAGCCCGTGGCCGATGCCGCTCCGATCCATCTCGGCGAGGAGTCCCGCGACCGTGTAGTCGAGGTCCGCGCGGTAGGCGGTCCGCGGCAGGTCCCGCCACCAGCGACTGAGGTGGAGATGGGTGTCGACCCGTGGCCCGATCGCCGGCAACCCGGAACCCCGCGGCGGGCAGACGGAGCGCGCTAAGGGCCTTTGCGCCGGAGGGCCGAGGCGCGCCGTTCGCAGGTCAAACCGGCTCGACGTGAGCCCTAAGAACCGCGACCCGCTCCTCGACCCCCAGGGAACCCATGACGTTCACTGACGACCTCGCGCTGATCCTCGACCTGCTGATCCTGGTGGCTGTGGCCGTGTTCTACACGGGATTTCTCGTGTGGCTCTCGATGCGACGCCACGACCGGGCCCGCGCCCTGACCCAGCTCCAAGGGGGCGCCCTCCTCCTGGGCGGCCTCGGCGTGATCCTCGGTCTCTTCGCGCTATGGGGCGAGTTCACCTGGCCGCTGAGCCTCATCATCGGCGGGAACAACGTCCTCGCGGCCTACGACATTCTGTTCTTCGACTCGCTGACGATGATCGCCTTCATCCTGATCGCGTTCGGGCTCGCGGTCCGGTACCACTTCCCGACCCACTTCGTCGGCGTGCTCGCCGCGATCTCGGGCGCCGGGATCCTCTACTACGGCTACCGGGCGTACACCCTCTCGCTGACCCTCGAGCCGCTCGAGACGTTCCTGATGTTCATCGCGTTCGGCGCGCTCGGGATCCTGAGCTACCCCGCGACCCTCTACCTCGACTGGTTCGTGGTCGGGCCGGAGTACAAGAACGTCGACCCGGTACCGTCCGATCCCACGCCGCGCTACCCCTGGATGTGGACGGCGCTCCTCGGCCTGTTCATGCTCGTGGTCGTGCTCGCCGGCGTGGCTGTCCTGCTCTACGGTTTCAACACCGCGTGGGCGCACCTCGGCTCGCCGCCCTGATCGAGGGGGCTGCGGGACCAGGACCTCCGCAGAGAGGGGGTTAAGAGCGGGGGCCGGCTCCGCCGACATCCGGCCCCCATGGCGACCCCCACGCTCTCTCCCTCGCTACGGATCGTACCCGGTATCATCGAGACCAAGAGCACGACGACCCGCCTCGTGATACCGACCTCCGCACAGCCCGCCTGGCCGCCGTTCGTGCGGGTCGGCGAGACGGTCGCGAGCCGGGCCCGCCAGTTCCCCGCCCACAGCCACGAGGGGGAGGAGGTACTGACGTACGTCATCGACGGATTCTCGTCGTACCAGTCCGAGGACCAGCCGCCGGAGGTCCTGCAGCGGGGGTCCGCCCGGTTCCTGACCGCGTCCACGAAGTCGTCGCACCGCATCATGTCCGCCCGCGGCGGGCCGATCCGATGGTTCAACCTGGTCACCTCGCTCCCCGCGCCCGTGGCGGGAGCGCCCCGGGTCCAGTCCAGCGAGCCGCCCGTCGCGCCCCGATACGACGAGGACGCCCACGTGCGTCCGCTGGTCGGACCGGGATCGTACATCGCCTCGGCGGGGGGGCTCGAGGTCGCGGAGATCAAGTTCGAGGAACCGGCGACGACGTTCCGCCGGATCGGGCACAACCGGCGTGGCGTGGTCTATTCCATCGCCGGTATGGGCACCGTGGACGGCAAGGGCATCGAGTCCGGTGAGGCGGCGCTGGCCGAGGGGATGGCGGGTATCGCGATCCAGTCGCTGCGCCGCCTCTGGGTCATCGTCGCGACCGGCCCCCGCTGAGCCATCGGAACCGGTCGGGGCGCTCGGGGGCTGCCCGAGCGCTTCAATACGGGCCGAGGTCTGGGACCGCCGCGAGGCGAGGATGACCGACCACTCCGGCTGGCTGAGCTTCCCGGACGCGCCCCGCATCGTCCATCCGCCGCCCGGACCGCGCTCGCGCGAGCTCCTCGGCGACCAGGCCCGCTGGGAGACCGACGCGGTCGGCTATCCGCACTACTTCCCGATCGCGCCCCGGGTCGGCCAGGGCGCGACGATCGAGGACGTGGACGGCAACCGGTTCATCGACTGGGTCGGCGGGATCTGCGTCCTCAATCTCGGTCACCGCCATCCGCGGCTCGTCGCGGCGCTCGAGAAGCAGTCGGAGGAGATCTGGCACACGCTCGAGCTGCCGACCCAGGCGCGGGTGGATTTCCTGAAGGAGCTACGGCCGACGCTGCCGGGAAAGCTCCAGAACCACGCCCGGATCTTCTTCTCGATCACGGGCGGGGATTGCGTAGAAACGGCCGTCAACATCGCAGATTTTGCCACGGGTCGACGGGGTACCGTGGCATTTTCGGGCGCCTACCATGGCGTCCACGGCGGTGCCGTGCACCTGACCAGCGGACGTCGCTACCACGCGACGACCTCGTTCCCGTCGGGCAGCGTGATCCGAGTCCCCTATCCGGATCCGTACCGCCCCGTCCTCGGCGCGGACGAGGGCTCGGCCGGCACGATCGCGTACCTCGAGCATCTCGTCAACGACCCGCACTCGGGCGTGGACTCGATCAGCTCGGTCGTCGTCGAGCCGATCCTCGGGGAAGGCGGCTACGTCGTGCCGCCCGACGACTTCCTCCCGTCGCTCCGGGAGTTCTGCGACCGCCACGGGATCCTGCTCATCGCGGACGAGGTCCAGACCGGCCTTGGCCGCACGGGGAAGATGTGGGCGGTCGAGCACTCGGGCGTCACCCCCGACATCCTGTGCATCGCGAAGTCGATCGGCGGCGGGCTCCCGCTCGCGGTCGTCGCGTACCGGGACGACCTCGTGCGCGAGCTCCCCCGCGGCTTCCACTTGGGCACGTTCCGCGCCAACGCGCTGGCGCTCGCGGCGGGGGCGGAGACGCTGCGCGTGCTGCGCGAGGGCGACCTCATCGACCGCGCCCGGCAGCGCGGGCCGGAGCTCCTGCACCGGTTCCAGTCGATGGCCGAGCACCACCCCACGATCGGGGAGGCCCGCGGCCGCGGGTTCATGATCGGGGTCGAGTTCGTCCACGACCGCAGGAGCCGGGCGGCGTGGGGCGACCGGGCGAAGGCGATGCGCTCGGCGCTGCTCGCCCGCGGCGTGCTCATGCACACGTCGGGCGCGTGGGACCAGGTCCTGCGGTTCATGGCGCCCCTCGTCATCGAGGACGAGCTGCTCGAGCGGGGCGCCGCGGCGTTCGAGGACGCGCTCGACAGCTTGGAGGCGGAAGGCAGCCCCGCGCCCCGGTCGGTGGGACGGACGCACACTCCGGTGGGCCCCAGCGCCCCCCACACGATCCACGCGCCGACCGTCCCGGGTCCCCATCTGCCGCCGGTCCCGAGCCGGGACCTCCCGGTCGACGAGACCTAGGCGTCAGGCTCCGGCGTAGTTCACCGAGATGAGCTTCACTTCGGTCATCTCTTCCATCGCGTAGCGCAGACCCTCGCGGCCGAGCCCGCTCTCCTTCACGCCCCCGAACGGGAGCGCGTCCCAGCGCAGCGTCGTCGGGTCGTTGAGATGGACCCCGCCGGCCCGGATCTCGTTCGCGAGGCGGAACCCCCGCGGGATGTCGCGCGTGTACACCGCGGCCTGCAGGCCGTACGGCGTGCCGTTCGCGATCCGCACCGCCTCGTCGAGGTCCGTGAAGTGCAGGATCGGGGCGATGGGGCCGAACGGCTCCTCGTGCGCGACCCGCATCTCCTCCGTCACGCGGTCGAGCACGGTCGGGGCGAAGAAGTT
>JASHUS010000183.1 GCA_030039865.1 Thermoplasmata archaeon | reverse complement strand
GGTTCTCTTCCAGCGCCGCTTCCCGCGCGAGGTGCTGCTCGAGGCGAACGCCTACCAGCTGGTCGGCGGGACGGTCGGGCTCGCGGTCCTCGTCCTCGCCTTCGCGCCGACCGCGTTCCCCCGGTTCACGCCCGAGCTCATCGGGGTCGTCCTGTGGCTGGGACTGCTCGGGACGACCGGCGGTTACTTCATCTGGTCGTACCTGTTGGGGCACACGCGTGCGCTCACCCTGTCGGCGTACGTTTTTCTCGTGCCGATCGTTGCCCTGGCCGCCTCCGCGCTGATCTACGACGAGCGCCTCGGCCCCATCGCCCTCCTCGGGGTCGCCCTCGTGCTCGGGAGCATCTACCTCATCGGTAGCGCGCCGAGCGCCCACGACCTCACGCGGCCCGCGGAGGGTGTCCCCTAGTACGGAGCGTACTCGACCGAGGCCCAGTCGATCGCCGACGTGCGGAACGGAGGCGGCAGCTCAAGCTCGTGCTGGATCGAGTACTCCCAGTGGGGGACGATCGTGCTGCCCGGCGAAGGGAGCTCGGCCGGAGGGAGCGGTCCGAGCGAGAAATTGGCGGGCGGCGGCGAGGGCGAGCCGATCGGGTTCGTCGTGTTCCCGCCCGGGCCCGTGCCGCCTCCGTTGTTCTTGGTGCGGCCGATGTCGTGCATGAACTGGTGGAGCGCCGTGCCGTTCGTCCCCCACCAGACGAACGAGGCCTTCAGGCCGTCCGATTGCGCGACCTGGGCGCACGCGTACGCCTGCGCCGGGTCGACGGCGTGGGGGTACACCGACGGACTCCCGACCGTGATCTGGAATTCCGGCAGCGTCTTCAGGCCCGCGGCCGCGTACTGATCCACCACGACGCCGAGCGCGCGCGCGTAGTCGGCGGTGGAGAGCTGGCAGAAAAGCTGAGCCTGGATCACCATCCGGCTCACGATCCCGCCGAGCGTCGCGTAGTTCCAGTGATAGTCGGCGAGGTACGACTTGAGGAGCGGGAGGCCCGACGGGTACCCGACGCTCTGAATACCGTACTCCTTCGCGACCGCCGCGACCGTCCGGAAGTTCACTTCGGTGTCCGCGAAGTTGTAGGTCCACTCGGGCTCGTAGCCGGGTTCGTAATCGTAGTAGATCCCCGTGACGTACTTCCCGACCTCGGGGGCGAGCGTCTCGAAATTCGTGATCCCCGAGACGTGCGCGTAGATCTTCGTACCGGGGAACGCGTCGTGGAGCTCGAGCGCCCAGTTGTTGATCGTGGTCGGGTTCGAGGCAACGATCTCGAACGAGTCGCCCGAGACCACCATGCTCGAGTTCCCGAAGATGTCGTTCAGGGCCGCGTCGTTCGTGATCGCGAACGTGACGTCGTAGTTCCCGGGGCCCGAGCTCCCGGTCGTGACGGGCTCGACGCTCGCGACCCCCGACGGGCCCATCGTCGTATGGCTCGGCGTGAACGCCCCGGGGAACGCTCCCAGGACGATGACCGCCACGATCGCAACGGCGGCGATACTCATCCCGATTCGGCTGACGAAACTGGCCATGCTCTCTCTCCAGGACGGCGCTCTCGGGGGAGGACCCCGCGGCGCCCGTCCAGCGTTATACGTCCTGAGGGAGCTGACCCTACTTTAGTACCTCGGTTTTACCCAAAATTTGCGCGCGGAGGGAAATATTTCGCGCAGAAACGGCAGATCGTTCGCGAGCGGGACGGTCAGGGCCGCGGCGTCCCGCGCCGGCCCGGGGGAGGTCTAACGCCCCGGCGGTTGCCCGCCGGGGCGGCCGGGTCGTGGTCGTAAGCCCCATTCTGTTCCGGCAGCATTCGACTGCGCGCTCTCCTCGGCGGTCGGGGAAACTCCTCATCCCGCCTGTCAGGGCTTGCTCCCGGGGAGTCGGCCGTTTCACCATATCCCGAGGGATCCTCCGATGCGGCATCTTCACCGTGCCCTCGGGCTGTGTCGTTTCTGCTCCGGCGCTCGGACTCTCGCCCGTCGGGCTCCCGCCCGACCCCGCGCTTCCCGGAGTGGGGACTTTCCTCAGCGGCGAGTCGTCTCCGACCCGTTCCACCGTCAGCTGCCCACCACCTCCCAGCGAAGGCCCCATCCGTCCGAGGTCCGAAAAGAGTGTCGGAAGGAGGACCGCCGGGGCATCTCCACGCACGCCGACGGTGGGGGACCGTCGGCGGGCCGGTATGACCCCAACACCGAAATCCCCGAACGGCGTCGGTACGCTCGATGTCAGGTCCGCTTCCCAGCGCACCGGCGGCCCTCACGCCGCCGTCGAAAGCGGCCCGACCGTCGCTAATCCCCTGCCTGATGCTCAAGGCCGGGCATGTCTACCTGCCCGGTCCGAACGGTCCCGTTCCGGCTCGATCTCGTGGACGAGCCTCCCTGGATCCGTTCGAGGTCGTGGACCGACTCGTCGCCGACTACGCGCTGCTGTACGTGGTCGACCTCGATGGGATCGACCGCGGGGACCCGCAGCTCGACTACCTCCAGGAGCTGTCCCGCGACATATCGCTCTGGGTCGACGCGGGCGTGCGTAGCTCCGATCAGGCGATCGACATCCTCGTCGCGGGGGCCCACCGCGCGGTACTTTCGAGCGCCTACCTCCGCGGACCGAACGCCCTCGCGCGCGCCTGGAAACTCACGACCGAGATCGTCTTCGAAGTCGAGATGGCCGGGGCGCGCCTCACGTCGACCGCCGGCGATTGGGGGACCGATGACCCGGTGGAGCTCGCCCGGCGCGTCCGGGCCGCCGGACCGGACCACATCGTGATCTCCCCGCGCGAGACGGATCCCGACTGGGACGTCGTGCGCGCCATCGCGTCGGCGGGCCCCTGCTGGGTCGACGGCTCGTTCGCCCCCGCCGAACTTCCGCAGCTCCAGGGAGCCGGGGCGGTCGGAGGGATCTTCCACCTGACGCAACTTTGGAGCGAATGGACCGTCGGCGACGGCGCCGACGTCGCCAGTCCGTCGGAGCCGTCGACGCGCGATGATGAGACCTAGAACCAGCTGACCAGTGATGAATGATGGGCGAGCTGAGCGCGTCGGGCTTCGAGACGGTCGGACGTGGATCGCCGGGCGCTCCGCCGTGCTCAGCGATCCGCCCGGGTCGAGGACGCCGCCGGTCCTGCCCGGCGGGCGTCGACGATGAGGGCGACGGCGTCGGGGAGCGAGCGGACCGACGGCCCCGTCGCTTCCTCGGGCGGGGGTCCATAGCGGGCTACGTAGATCGTTTCGAACCCGAGGGCCCGCGCGGGAGGCACGTCGTACTCGTAGCCGGCCGAGACATGCCAGCAGTCGCCCGGGGACGCTCCGGTCTCCTTCAGAAATCGGATCCAGTGCGCGAGCCCCGGTTTGTACGACCGCACGTCCTCCGCGGTCACGACAAGGTCGGTGGGCAATGCGTGCCGCTCCAAGGTCATCGAGAGCAGGTCGCGGTCGATGTTCGACAGCACGGCGACTCGATACCCCGCCGCCCGCAAGGTCGTGAGCGCCCCACGGGAGTCCGGGAAGGCCGGCCAGTCCGGGATCGAATCCGACGCCCGCGCGGCCTCGCCCGCATCGATCGGCAGCCCGAGCTGATCCGCGACCGACCCGATCGCACCGGTGAGGATCTCTCGGTACGTGCGGTACGGCCCCGCTTCGGCCTTCTGTTCCGCGCCGAGATAGGCCGGGAACCACCTCGCCGCGTCGGGGCCGCCCGGCGAGTCGATCGCGTGGGCGAGGACGGCTAGGAGTCCGGACCTCCAGTCCACGAGCGTGCCGTAGCAGTCGAACGTGACCCAGGGCCCGGACCCGTGCACGGTGGGTGCGATCGGAACGACCGGCACGGGGGTCCCGCTGGTGATGCGCAGGAGCTCGATCGGGCGGAGCCGGCAGACCGCGTTCGGATGACCGGCCGCAGCCCAAACCTCGCGTTGCTCGAGCAAATCGTAGTCGATGTACGTGCGCAACGGCTCCGGGTGGCCGACCGGTGGAACCCCGCCGATCGCGAAGCCCGTCGCGCTGCGTGCGAGTTCGGGATCGGCCCGGGTCCATCGCTGGCCGAATCGATGTTCCATCCATGTTTCGTCGAGCTTGTGGTCTCCCGCGACGAGCGCGAGGATGGGCACGTCGTCGCCAGCCACGCGAAAGACGAGCGACTTGACGATCTGGCGCACCTCACAGCCCAGGGCCCGGGCCGCTTCGACCGCGGTCCGAGTCGAGTCCGGGAGCTCGCGCACTCGGCCCTCAAGGCCGAGAGTGGTCAACGTCCGATCGACGCGCTGCGCGGAAGGATGTCGGGGTCCGGAGGAGCTCATCGAAGACCCGAGCAGAAGGGAGGGGCGAGGCGGAACCGCTCCGACCTCAAAAAGCTTCGAGAATCGGCGGGCGGCGTACTCGCAATATAAACGTTTAGTGAGATTTTAATACGCACCCGTGCTACGCCGAGACTAGCCATGTCGACGGGTGGTGGCGCCGATCAGGTGCTTCTCGCAGACGAGGCCGACCGCAAGCTCCGACGGGCACTGTCGTTCCAAGATCTGTTCATGATCTCGTTCGGCGGAGTCGTCGGCTCCGGCTGGCTCTTCGCGGTCTCGGGCGCGGCCGTGCTCGCCGGGCCCGCCTCGATCGTGGCGTGGATCATCTGCGGGATTTTCATGATGGCGATCGGCCTCTGCTTCGCGGAGGTCGCCTCGTCGCTGCACAAGACGGGACAGCTGGTACGTGGGCCGCTCTACTCGCACGGAGGGTTCACGGGATACATCATCGCCGCCGCTTACATCCTCGGCTCCATCACCGTCCCCGCCATCGAGGCGGAGGCGGTCATCACCTACCTCGCGTCGAACCCGCCCAACATCATCCCGAACGCCGTGGCGTCGAACGGGCTGCTCACGAGCCAGGGGATCCTCGTCGCCATCCTGCTGCTGATCGGATTCTTCTTCCTCAACTACGTCGGCGTCCGCTTCCTCGGGATGTTCAACACGGTCGTCACGTGGTGGAAGTTCATCATCCCGACGCTGACGATCATCTTCCTGTTCACGGTCTACCACCAGAGCAACATGACCATCGCCGGCGGCTTCGCGCCGTTCGGCTGGCCGGGCATCTTCACTTCGATCCCGACCGCCGGGATCGGGTTCGCGTACCTCGGATTCCGAGGCGCCGCGCAGTTCTCGGGCGAGGCGAAGAACCCGCAGCGGGACGCCCCGCGCGCGATCGTCTACTCGATCAGCGCCGCCGTGGTCCTCTATGTCCTTCTACAGGTCGTCTTCATCGGAGCGATCAACTGGTCGGCCGCCGGGATCGCCCCGCCGAACTGGGCCGCGCTGAGCTCGGGGCCGCTCCACACGGCCCCGTTCTACAATGTGATGAAAGAAGCCGGCCCCGCGTTGCTGGGAGGCTTCGCTTCGTTCCTCCTGGTCGATGCGGTGATCTCCCCGGCCGGTACCGGCTGGATCTTCCTCGGTGAAGCGACCCGGGCCGTCTACGGAGTCGGCGCGGACGGGTTCTTCCCGAAGCCGCTCCTGCGGATCCAGCAACGCACCCGCATCCCCTGGGTCGCCCTGATCGTCACCACGATCGTCGGCGGCATCTTCATCGCGCCGTTCCCGTCGTGGTACCTGTTCGCGGGATTCGTGACGGACACGTTCGCGGTCTCGCTGATCATGGGCCCACTCACCCTCCTGGCCCTGCGGAAGCACGCGCCGAACCTCAAACGGCCGTATCGGCTTCCGGCCGCGTTCTGGATCGGCGCGATCGCGTTCATCGGCGGAGCGTTCGTGATCTACTGGACGGCGTTCGGCGGGCTGTTCTACGTGATGTCGGTGCTCTTCCTCGTCCTGCCGTTATTCTATCTGTTCTACGCGCCGAAGAACATGGGCATCGCTGCGGGCAAATCGATCGCGATCGGGGTCGTGCAGATCATCCTCGTCGCGATCCTGACCGCCTGGGGCTACGTGAACTTGTACATCGGGGACGTCGTTTCCTTGTCGCCCAGTGAGCCGCCCGCGTCGGACGGCACGCTGATCACGACGTTCGCGATCTACTACATCGCGCTCTTGCTCATCGTCGCCGTCCCGACGGCGATCGGCTACGCCTGGTCGAACGCGGACGGGAGGCGGATGTACCGGGCGGGCTGGTGGGTGCTCGTACTGCTGTTCGGGATGTACCTGATCAATTTCTTCACGGTGTACAACTCCTGGCCGGCGGTCGGCGGACTCCTGTCGAACCCGAAGGGATACATTCCGACGCCATGGGACACCCCGGTCTTCCTCGTCTTCGCGGCGGCGATCTACATCTGGGGCATCTACAGCGGCTACCGCACCAAGGAGCTCGAGAGCGTCGAGAATCTCCTCAACCGGCCGGGCGGCGAGGAGGCCGACCTGCCGCCCGGATCGAGCATCCCCGAATCGACGGCCTGAACGCACCCGGTGGGGGCCGGCCCGGCGTCGCCGGCCCGCGCGCCCCGGGATCGCCCGCGTACCCGCTCGGGGGGGTATCGGCCGTTCACCAGGAGCTGTAGAGGCCCCGGCGGCACTGGTCGCAGATCTCGGTCTGGAAGTCGGGCACGAAGCGGGGGTGCGCTTCCTGGCCGCAGTGCGCGCACCGGAAGCGGAGCGTCGGCGACGGGTAGCCGGTTCCGTCCGGAAGGAAGTCCATCGTCAGGGCGCGCTGGCTCGCCGACATGTTCCCGGTCGCGAGCTCGATCGCGTCGAGCAGCTGCCCGAACGAAGGGATCAGCCGCTGGGCCTGACGGACCGCATCATCGGAGTCGCTGACCACGACGCCGAGGGAGACGGTCGTGCCCAGCGACGCCACGGTCGGCCGGTCCACGCGAGGACGAGGTCGGAGGTTCGCGAGGGCCTCTAGCCACGCTCGCCGCGCGGGGTCTCGGAGCACGCCCGAGGGGCTCGACCGATAGGCGTAGAACGCCCACTGTCGATCGAACGCGGGGTCGCCTGAGGAGTATCCCACCAGACTGCGTTCCTGCCGACGCTGACGCTCGATGATCCGGTCGATCTCGGGGCTCAGGCGCGAGAAGATCCGGGGGCGTCCGCCGATGTACATCCAGGGCGTCTCGTAGAGCATCATCCGCTCGGGCTCGTCCCAGCGGATCGCGGTCACGACGTTGACGAGGGGGTCGGGAGCGAGGACGGTCGGACGCAGGTAGATCACCTCCCACGATCGGCCGTACGCCGATCCCTCGAGCGGGGGGTCCTTGAAGGCCGGCTTCGATCCCACCGGCCCGCCGGGGGTGAACACGGCGTCCCGGAACGAGGGATTGGCCCCCAGGAGAGCGGAACGGGCCCGGTCCCACAACGGGTCCCGGTCGGGCGCGGCGCCCGCCGGCTGGTACCGCGACATCTTACGCCGAACGCTCGTCCCGAGCGAACGCGTTCGGGAAGAAGACGCTCACGGGGGCCGACCGGGCTCTCTCATCGGGCCGGCGCCGGTCGGATCCGGATGCGCTGGACGAGATGGATCTCGCCCCGCTCCTTGAGCTCGAGCTGCTTCGTGGAGACGGGCGCGTTGTAGGTCCGGGCGACGTCGATCAGCGGGCCGATCGTCGACGGAGTGAGGTTGCCGTAGATCGGGCCGGGACCCTCGAAGAAGTGGTGCCGATGGGACTCGGGCGACCCGGCCGGGTCGTCGGTCCGCTCGTCGATGTCGATGCGGAACGCCGGATCCTTCCACTTCCACGCGAGGGGTCGCCCCCAGCGACGCTCGAAGGCGATGCCGCCGGAGTTCGCCCGGATGCGCGTGACGGGGTTGAGGAGCCCGGAGTAGAGGCAAACGCCGACGACCGCGAGCCCGAGCACGACGAGGAGGACCGCGATGAGATAGGTGGTCGAGAACCCGGAGGACGCTCGGACGCCGACCTCGATCACGCCGAGCGCGACGAAGGCGATCCCGAGCGCCAGACCCGTCCCCGCCACGCGGAAGCGCTGGCGAAAGAACCAGCGCGCCTCGCCCGCGAGATCGAGGTCGCACTTGCTCAGGATCGCCGCGGGACTCGACGTCGCGCCCGGCGCCGGCATCTGACCACGGACACCGTTCCCCGATATGAGCCGATACGGTCCTCGAGCGGCCGTTCCCGGGCGGATGTCGACCGCGCGACCTCCGCCACGAGAACTACGGCCTTCCGCGCGAAGAGTTTAAGCCCGTCCGCCGGTCGAACGCTCCGAACGTATGGCCGGCGAGGAGCTCGTCGAGATCTCGCTCCCCGACGGTCCTCGGCGGAAGGTGGCCGCGGGATCGCGGGCCGGTGACGTGCTGCGCGCGTGGCGACCGGAGGAAGCGCCCCGGTACCTCGCGGCGCTCTGGGACGGGAAGGCGGTGGACCTGTCGGCCCCACTGACCCACGACGGTCGGCTGGCTCCGCTCGCCTTCGGTGATCGGGCCGGGCGGGAGATCCTCGAACACTCCTCCGCGCACCTCGTTGCGAAGGCCCTCGTCGCGGCGATCCCTGACGCGAAGCCAACCCACGGCCCCCCGACGGAGGACGGATTCTTCTACGATTTCGAGGTCCGGCCGCTGACGCCAGCCGACCTCGATGTGATGCGGGCGTCGATGCAGCTTGCGGTCGCCGCGAAGGAACCGTTCCGACGGCGGGAGATCTCGAAGGAGGACGCGCGATCGCTCTTCGCCTCGAACCCGTACAAGCTCCGATACATCGCCGAAGCGCCCGATGGGGAGCCGGTCTCGGTCTATGACACCGGCTCGTTCACGGATCTCTGCCGTGGGCCGCATGTGCCGGACACCGGTTGGTTGGCCGGGATCCACATCCTCGGCACGTCGGCGATCGTCCCCGAGGAAGGCGGCGGGGTTCCGCTCCAGCGCGTGCGGGGCGTGGGATTCCCCTCGCGGGCCGAGCTCGACGCCTACCTGAAGCTCCGCGCCGAGGCGGAGGCCCGGGACCACCGGGGGATCGGCACCCGACAGGAGCTGTTCTACTTCGTGGACGAGGCACCCGGCTGCCCGATCTGGCTCCCGCGGGGGATGGTCCTGATCCACGAGCTCGAGCGCTATGTCCGCGAGCACCTCGCCGCGTCGGGCTACCTCGAGGTCCGGACCCCCCTGCTGTTCGCACGCTCCGTCTTCGAGACGAGCGGCCATTGGGACCACTACCGGGAGAACATGTACGTCTCCGAGGTCGAGGGGCGCGAGTTCGGCTGGAAGCCGATGAACTGCCCCGGCGCGATGCTGGTCTTCGGCTCCCGGGCGCGCAGCTACCGCGAGCTGCCGATGCGGCTCGCGGAGTTCGCCCCACTCCACCGGTTCGAGGCCAGTGGGACCCTGAGCGGCCTGACCCGGGTGCGGGAGATGGTGCAGGACGACGCGCACATCTTCGTGAGCGAGGACCAGGTCGAGCCCGAGATCCGGGTGCTGCTCGAATGGATCCGGCAGGCGTTCACCACCTTCCGGCTCGACTGGTCGTACGAGCTCTCAACCCGCCCGGCGAAGTTCCTCGGCGAGGTCGCCCAGTGGGACCGGGCGGAGGCGACGCTCCAGAAGCTGCTCGACGAGTCGAAGGTCGACTACAAGGTCTCTCCCGGCGAGGGGGCGTTCTACGGTCCGAAGATCGACATCCACATCCGCGACTCGCTCGGTCGCCCCTGGCAGACGGGGACGATCCAACTCGACTACCAGCTGCCCGCGCGCTTCCACCTCCAGTACCAGGGATCGGATGGTCAGCTGCATACCCCGATCGTCGTGCATCGGACGATCCTCGGCACGTGGGAGCGCTTCCTGGGGGTCTTCATCGAACACTGCGCCGGCCGCTTCCCGCCGTGGATGGCGCCGCTCCAGGTGCGCGTCCTGCCGGTCACCGCCGCCCACGCGACCGGGGCCCAGGGAGTCGTCGACGAGCTCGCGGCCGCGGGACTCCGGGTCGAGCTCTCGGGGACCGAAGAGTCCCTCGCGAAGCGGGTCCGCTCCGCCGAGCTCGACCGGATCCCGTACGTGGCGGTCCTCGGCGACCGCGAGCTCGCGGAAGGGAACGTCTCGGTCCGGATCCGGGGCACGAAGGAGAGCCGTTCGTTCTCGCGGGCGGAGTTCCTCGCCCACCTCACGGAGCGCGTGCGCTCTCGGGCGTTCGACCCCTAGAGCCGCTGGGATCGTCGGCTGCGGCGCGCCTCGACGCGCGCGTCGAGGTACATGGTCTCGAGCTGCGCCGAGTCGACCTGGTGGGCCGAGCGCAGATGCTCGCGCATCCGCACGAGCTCGACGGGTTCGCCGCAGACCTTGCAGGAGATCCGGGTGCGACGCTCGGACGTGTCGTGCGAAGGGCTCGACTGCATCTCGGTACTGGCCTAGGGCTGGTGCCTAAAGAACCCTCGTTTGGAGCCGTCCGGCCGCCGAAGACGGTTCGGTAAGTTTTATGTGCGAATCCCGTTGAGCCGCACCGTATTTCGAAGGGATCGGTATGGGTCTGTCGAACGTTCAACTGGAACTGCTCATCTTCATCGCCGCGGCCGCGGGCCTTCTCTATGCGGGCGTGCAGACCGCCCTGCTCCTGCGCGAGGACGAGGGCGATGAGCGGATGCGCGAAATCTCCCTCGCGATCCGGGAGGGCGCCGTCGCGTTCCTGCGACGCGAGTACACCGTCGTCTTCATCGTCGCCGTCGTCCTCGCGGTGATCATCGCCTTCGCCTTCGGCATCACCGGCGCGGGGGGCTACCTCGCGGTCGGGTTCATCTTCGGGGTCGTCGGGAGCGCGCTCGCGGGCGCGGT
>JASHUS010000182.1 GCA_030039865.1 Thermoplasmata archaeon | reverse complement strand
ATCGTGGCGGCGTACACCCTGCTCCGCGGGGAGGGTTGGGCCGCCGACGGCTTCAGCGGCTTCCTGCGGGTCGCGACGGGGCTCGGCCGCCTCGTGCTCGCCATCCCGTTCGTCCCGTTCCTCGCCCAGCTCGGCTACTGGATCGTGCTCGGAGGCCAGCTCATCGTCGGCGCCTTCCGATGGATCGCGCTCGCGCTCTGGTCCGATCAGGCCTACGCGATCGTGAACCTCACGGCGCTCGCGGTCGCCGCGTGCGTGGGCGGATTCGCCGGGTGGCTCTCGAGCTCCTCGCGCTGGCGGGTCTCGGGCGTCTTCACGTACCTCGGTCTCGACCTCGTCGCGCTCGGCCTCATCGGCTTCTCGCTCGTGATGCTCGAAGGCTCGCACGGGCTGGTCGCGCGCACGCTCGGCCTGTGGCTCGTCGGCGTCGAGATCTTCGGGCTCGTGCTCTTCCTTGCCTACCAGTTCTACACGCTCGAGTACATCGCGGGCCGGCGCACGCGCGACGCCGACGGCGCGGGGACGGTCGACCCGAACTACACGCCGTACGTGCTCGTCCAGGTCGCGTGCTACAACGAGCCGCCCTCGGTCGTGCGCGAGACGCTCGCGGCGCTCCGCCGGCTCCGCTACCCCGCGGACCGGTTCGAGATCCAGCTCGTCGACGATTCCACGAACCCGAACCTCGTCATCCGCCTCGCCGACCTCTGCGCGGAGATGGGCGTCCGATTCCAGCACCGGATCAACCGGCGCGGGTTCAAGGGTGGGGCGCTCAATGACGCCCTCGCCGCGGTCTATCCTCCGCCGGACCTGGTCGCGATCGTCGACTCCGACTACGTCGTCGACCCGGACTTCCTGCGCGTCGGCGTCCAGTCGTTCCGCAATCCGCGCGTTGGCTTCGTCCAGACGCCGCAGGCGTACCGGAACGCGGTCTCGGGAACGTTCGCCCGCTGGTACGCCCTGGCGGACGCCTACTTCTACCAGGTCATCCAGCCGGTCCGGGCGCGCGTCCAGTCGCTGATCTTCTGCGGCACGATGGGGATCGTCCGGGTCTCGGCGCTGAAGGAGACCGGGGGCTGGTCGGAGATCTGCGTCACCGAGGACGCCGAACTCTCGCTGCGTATGCTCTCGAAGGGCTGGCGCGGGGTGTACCTGCGCCGGACGCTCGGCTGGGGGCTCGCGCCCGAGGAGATGAGCGCGGTGCGCTCGCAGCACCGGCGCTGGGCGTTCGGGGGGCTCCAGATGCTGCGGATCAACAAGGGCTCGCTCGCCGACCCGACGTTGACGAAGCGCCAGCGCCGGGACTTCCGCCTCGGCGGGGTCTTCTGGATGGACGGGCTCTTCATCACCGCGCTGACGGGCGCGCTCGCCGCGATCGTCGTCGCGACGTGGTTCAACATCCAGCTCCCGCTCTCCTCGACCGCCGCGGTCGCGATCGTCGCGTCGGCGCCGCTGCTCCTGATGCTCGACGGCGTCGTGAAGATCCGGATCGCGCTGCGTTCGAGCACGCCCGTGCGCTACCGGGACATCTTCGGCATCATGGGCTTCTGGTTCGCGATCAAGATCAACGATCTGCGCGCGGCGCTCCGCGGCTGGAGCGGCGCCAAGATGGCGTTCGTCCGGACGCCGAAGGAGCGGGCGGAGACGCCGAGCCGGGGCACCGCGTTCCGCAACGCGCTCGCGCGGACGAAGCTCGAGTCCGGCATCGGCTTCGCGCTGCTCGGCGTGGTCGCGATCACGGCGTACCGCTGGGGCGTCTTCACGCGGGGCCAGATCAACCTCCCCGAGTGGTTCCTCCTCGGCTGGCTCGCGTACTACTCGCTCGTCTTCCTGGCGGCGATGCTCTTCGACTACTTCTCGCAGCGGGCGCGCCAGGTCGCGGGGGCCCGGGCGAGACCGCGGCCCGCGCCGGCGATCGCCGCGTCCGTCGACCGGCCCGTCGCGTCCGCTCCGCAGCACTGAGCGGGCGAGCGTGCGAGAGCATCGCACGGTTCCCCGCTCGGACGAAGCTTCAAGTACCCTCCGGGCCCGATAGCTGACCGAACGGACCCGCCCGGAAGTCCCGTTCCCGGGCGTCGGCGCGGGCCGGGAGCAGGAACGAACCGATGAGCGACTTGACCGAGCAGCGGCTGGGCTTTGGATTCGGAGTGCTGGGCGGCGCGTTGATCGCCCTCGGGGGGATCGTCAGCCTGTTCGTCAGCGCGATCGACCTTGCGTTCGGTCATCCGTTCGGCGCGCTCGGGGCCTTGAGCGCGGCGGTCGTTCTGTTCGTGGTCGGGGGCCTCGCGATCTTCTTCGCCTACATCGGCCACCGGCACTGGAACTCGCGCCCGCTCACGAGCGGGGTGCTGCTCGTCGTCCTGGCCATCCTCGGCTGGCTGGTCGTCGGCGTCGGAGGGAACCTCCTCGGGCTGATCGGCTCGCTCTTCGTATTCCTCGCGGGCGTGCTCTTCCTCTTGGAACCGGCGAAGCGCGTCGCGAACGCGGCGGTCCACGCGAGCTAGGACGCGCTCGGATCTCCGAGGGCCCGCGCACCGATCCCTCCATTCGGAGCGGCGGGACTACGTCCCGCCCGGGAGCGGGGCGGCCGTGAGCTCGCGATCCCGGATCCCTCGACGGGTGACGAGCCCGACGATCCGGTGGGGAGCGTCCACGGAGACGACCGCCGCCTCCGCCTCGCCCGACTGATCCATCCGCGCGAGCGCCTCCTCCGCCGAGAGGTCGCTTCCGAGCATCAGGTCGACCGGCCGCAGGAGGTCGACCAGGGTCGTGCGGTCGCGATCCTCACTCGGCACGTCGAGGAGATCGCTCAGGCGGACCGCGCCCCACCAGACCCCGTCCGCTTCCACCGAGAGGATCGAGCGGCCGTGCGTCACGGCCCGGTCGATCGCCTGCGGGACCGAGGTGCCGGGCCCCACGACCTCCGACTGCTGCTGCGCGATCTCCCCGATCGAGGTCGTCGCGAGGAAGTACGCGCGGTACTCGGCGAGGTGCGCGGGGCTCTGGATCCGGCTCGGGAGCTGTTCCGAGTAGATGTGGGAGGAACCGGTGACGACGTACGCGACGAAGATCGCCAGCATCGCCGCCGGCAGGACGGTGTAGCTGCCCGCCATCTCGGTGACCATGATGAGCACGGCGAGCGGGGCCTTCGAGATCCCGCCGAAGAACGACATCATCCCGACGATCGAGAAGACGGCGATCACGCTCACCGGCACGAGGCCGGGCAGGAGATCGTGGAACGATCCCCCGACGACCGTCCCCAAGAACGCGCCGACGACGACGCTCG
>JASHUS010000181.1 GCA_030039865.1 Thermoplasmata archaeon | reverse complement strand
CCGAGGACGGTGACCCGGTCCCGGATCATGCGGAAGACGCGCCGCGCCTGCCCCGTGGCCAAGGTCGGGAGAAGTTCGGTGTGTGACGGGCTCACGATCACGACCTCGTGATACCCGTGGGCCGGACGGCGGGTGTGCCCCGGCTGGCCGACGACCGTCGCCTCGCTCGCATCGGTCGAGACCGTCGGGAACTTGTTGGGGATCGACCGGACCGACCAGCCGGGGCCGTCGGGGGACGAGCCGCTCGGGCGGTCCGCCGCCGTCTCGGCCGGGGTCCTCGCCTCGTTCCCCTCGCAGAACGGACAGTCCGGCGCGTTCGACGGAAGCGGCAGACCCACGTACTCGTTCGGGCGGGCTCCGCGGTCCTCGGCGATGATCGCCCACCGGTGCGTGATCGCGTCCTGCCGGAGCTCGGACACCGGGACGACGGGAACCGGATGCGGCTTATCTCGATGCGGGGCGGATCAGAGCTCGGTGAGCGGGCCCGAGATCAGCGGAACCCACAGCTCGGCGGGATCGAGCCCGCCGTGTCCCCCCGCGAGGAAGCGGTCCCGGGCCATCCCGCCCGGGAGCCGATAGGTGATGCTGGCCGGCGGCGGCACCAGGACCAGCAGGTCGCCGAGACGCTCGGCGATCTCGGGATGGTACGGTCCCGGACCGAAGAGTCCGTCGTCGAGCGCGTCCGCCATCCCCACGACGCGGTGCCCGGCGGGGAGTATCGCGGCGAGCGCGTCCTCGAGCGCCGCACGACGCCCGGATCGCGCGGTGAGAAAGGCGGCCCGCCGATCGCCGGTCGGCGGGCGGGCGAGGAGCGCCACGACCTCGGGGTGCTGGTCGATCGCGATCTCGGCGGACGGCGTGATCGGGACCTGGCCGTGATCGCCCGTGATGATCACGGTCGTGCGCCGCGCGAGATCGGGAGCCAAGCGATCCCGGGCGGAAGCGAGCACGCGGCCGAGCTGCCCCGCCTCGAACGCGTCGAACTCGGCGCGGGGTCCGTGGACGTGCTGGACCGTGTCGAGGTCGTCCCAGTACGCGAAGATCACCGGCCCGGGCTCGGGGCGTCGCAACAGCGCGCCGAGCCGGTAGGCGAAATCGGCGCCGGTAGCGAAACCGTCGAACTCCGCGCCGTCGTAGAGCATCCGGGTGAACGCGGTCGGTTGGAACTTCGAGCGCGTCAGGGCCACGCCCGGGAGCCCCCGGCGGAAGATCGTGGGCATCCCCGATACCATCGAGGGGGACCACTCCGGGCCGGCCAGCGTGTCGGGATCCGGGACCCCCCGCGGCGACATCCGCAGGATCTCGGCGACGTGCCCGTAGGCCGGGAGGTACATCCGATGCCCGACCACCCCGTGCCGGGACGGCGGCTCGGCCGACGTGAGGCTCGTCAGTACCACGGTCGTGGTCGTCGGGAACACGCTCGTGATCGGCCGGGCGCGCGCGGCCCAGGCGGCCGGAAAGCCGGCGCGAGCCCGCTCGGCGGTCCGATCCGGGTCGCGCCATCCCAGCCCGTCGACGAGCAGCACGACGACCGGTCCTTCGGCCCGCCGCCCGGCGAACGGATCGAGGTCGGAGTCGAGCGGCGGGGCGAGGGGGGGCTCTCCCGCGATCTTGGCGCCCACCGCGCGCGCGATCGAGCTCGGGACGTTCACGAGCGACCGACCTTCGTAGATCGGCCGGGGCAGCCCCAGCTTCGGACCGAGCGGGGCCGCGAGCGGTCGACCCGACGCCGTCCCCGAATCGTTGCGGCTCGAATCCATGCGGAGCCTCGCGGGCCGGCGGGCGGCCACGATTCCCGCCTACAAAGCGCTGTGCGCGGAGCCCGAAGCGGGGGGGAAGTCGTCGAGCGACACCTGTCGCTGCGTCCGTTCGGTGAGCCGCTCCGTGCGCACGGAGAGGGTCCGGACCGCACGCCCCCGCGCCGACTGCTCGGCCTCCCACAGCTCCCGGCCGAGCCGGACCGCGAGCTCTCCGAGGGGGGCCGCCCCCTCCTGCGCGGCCGAGAGCGTTCGGGATCGCTGCGAACGGGAGAAGTCGGACCAGCGGAACGCGACCCCGACCGCGCCGTAGCGTAGGCCCTCCTTCTCGAGGGAGTGCGCGAGCTCGGCCGCCAGGGAGTGGATCGCGGTTTCGATCTCCGCCCAGGTCCCGACGTCCTCGGCGAACGTACGATCGGTGGATCGGGACCGGGGACCCTCGTCCGACTCGGGAGCGTCGCTCGGCGCGCCACGGGCGAGCGCGACGAGCTCGCGCCCGAAGCCCCCGAGCCACGCGCCGACTTCGCCCGGCCGGTGGGTGGCGAGCTCCCCGATCGTCGTGATCCCGTGCTGGCGCAGGATCGCGTCCGTCTTCGGCCCCACGCCGGGGATCGCCCGCACGGGCAGCGGCGCCGCGAACGCGGCCACCTCCTCCGGTCGGACCACGCGGATGCCGGCCGGTTTCGCGAGGTCGGTCGCCATCTTCGCGATGACCCGGGTCGTGGCGACGCCGATCGACGCGGGCAGGCCGAGCGTCGTCCGCACGTCGTGCTGGATCCGCTCCGCGATCGCGCGGGCCGCGTCGGCGTTCGGGGCTTCGACCGGAACGGCCGCCTCGTCGATGCTGAAGGGGATCACCTCGTCGGAGTAGTGGTGCAGGAGCGAGCGGACCTCGCGGCTCGCCGCCTCGTACTTCGGGAAGTCCGGCGCGATCCACGACGCGCTCGGGCAGAGCCGGGCCGCGAGGGTGGCCGGGAGCGCGCTCCGGACCCCGAACTTACGTGCCTCGTAGCTCGCCGAGAGCACGACGCCGCGCGTGGGACCTTCCGACGGAGGCGGACCGACGATGACGGGGGTGCCGCGGAGTTCGGGCCGGGAGCGCAGCTCGCACTCGACGTAGAAGGCGTCGAGATCGATGTAGAGGACCCACCGGTCCGGGCGCGGCGCCGGCGGGGCGAGCCGCGGCAGGCCCTCCGGCGGATCGGCGGGGGGCGGAGTCGACATCGGGCTCACGGTGCGAGGTTCGGGTACGCCCTCGCGAGTAGAAATGCCGCCCCCGAGGGCCCGAGAAACGCCCCGTCGGCGTCCGGTGCGTTCAGGGTCCGCCGAAATCGACCGCCTTCGCGTCGACGCTGATCCCCGTGGGACCGATCGCGTACGGCTGGACGGTGCGCGCGTGGCTGGTGCGCCGCATCTTGAGGATCCGCAGGGCGAGACCGACCCGGTGGCCGTCGTTGCCGGTCCGGTATCCGAGCAGGATGACTCCGTCCGCGACGTACTCGGTCAGGCCGTCGCGACTGACCTCGGGGTGGAGCGGATCCGCCTCCGCCGTCAGGAGCGTCGTCGCCCCGGATTGCCGGCACGCGCCGGCGAGGGCGAAGAGCGTCGTGCGCCGCCCGGACTCGTCGTCGCTCAGCATGTTGAGCAGGCTCACCGAGTCGACGACGACCCGCCGCGCGCCGAGCTGCTTCAGTTCCCGGCCGAGGTCGCCCTGCACCTTCGCGAGGCTCTGCCGGGTCTCCTTGGGGTCGAGGTGCAGCACCTTGAGCGTCCCCTTCTCGACCGCCGCGTCGACCGGCCAGCGGAACTGGCGCGCGTTCTCGAGCAGGCGGGGCACGTCCTCCTCGAGCGAGAGGAAGACGCCCTTCTCGCCCGCCGCCGCTCCGGTGAGGAGGAACTGGAGGCCGAGGCAGGTCTTGCCCGTCCCCGGGAGACCCGTCACGAGGACGACGTGTCCCGGAGGGAAGCCGCCGCCGAGCAGCTCGTCGAGACCGGCGACGCCGCTCGAGACGCGGGCGGGCAGCAGTTCAGACACGCTCATACTGCGTCGTCACCAACCCCGATCCGGCGTTGACCCGGATCACGAAGCGCCCGTGGTACTCCTGCGGCAGGTGCGCGAGCACCGGCATCGACTTCGCGATGATCATCGCGCGCTGGCGGTGCGAGTGCGCCGGGCCCGATGTCCAGCTGAACTCGAGCACGCCGTCGACCGAGTCGATGATCGCCTGCTCGACCGCGGGCGGCGCGACGCCCTTCGAGAGCAGGAGGTAGACGAGACCGTTCCACTCCTTGGCCCGACGGCGGAGGCCCTTCAATAGGGTCAGTAGGTCGGCGGCCTGCGCGCCCGGCCGCACGAGAAGGTCGGTCAGCGAATCGAGGACGACGAGATTGCTGCGACCGTCCAAGTCGACCGCGTCCGCGATCGCCCGCACCGGGCTATCGTGCGCGAGCGTGTCCGACGGCGTATCGACGAGGATCGGCCGATCGATCGCCGCCCACTCCGCCGGCACGACGGAATCCTGGAAGTAGGTCGGGGAGAGGTCGTGGAACTTCAAGTGCTTCGACAGGACCTCGGGATACGTGCCGACGAAGGCGGACCGGATCTCGGAGAGGACCTGCTCCTCCGAACGGCTCGTGCTGAGGTAGACGACGCCCTCGGGATAGAGGAACGGGCCCTTCGCGTTGCCGAGGTAGAGCTGGTGGAGCCGGGGGTCCTCGTAGTGGAGCATGAGATGCGCCGCCGAGGTCAGCGCGTACTCCTGGTGGCCCGCGCCCGCCTCGCCGAGGAGCAGCACGACCGAGCCCGCCGGCATCCCGCCGGTCAGGTAGTCGAAGTCCGGCACACCGGTGGGCACGCGCGCGGACCCGGTCGTCGGGGGCGTCCGGGGACGCGGCGCCGGCGGCATCGTCGGGTAGAGGTACGGTCGCGGGGACGTTGCGGTCGCCATGTCAGACAGCGGTCGGACGAATAGACCCCGCGGTCCGGTATTAGTAGGCTTGGCTCGACGGGCGGGTTCCCGCGGGCGAGGCGCCTGCTTTGAGGAACTCGCGGAGCAGGACGGTGGCGTACGCCCCCTTCGGCAGCGCGAACCGGAACCGAATGCCGGGCGCGTCCGCAGCGCGGGCGATCGGCGGCACGGGAAGGGCCACTGGCCGCCACGCGCCCTTGCTCGAGATCTCGGGCGAGAACGGGACTCGGAATCCCACGGGGTCGGTCCCGTCGTCCCGCAGTACATCGGCGGTGAGCTTCCCGATCGGACCGCCCTCGACGGGCGTCGCGAAGCCGACCAGGGGCCCGGCGACGAGCGCTCCCCCCCGGGCCACCAGCCCGGCGCACTCGGTGAGATTGTCCTCGGAAACCGGCACGGCGTCGAGCGCGCGAACGGCGCCGTCGCGCCCGATCCGAAGGATCCGGTCGCCGGGGACCGGCTCCGTGACCGGGATCCCGGCCCGCACCCGGGCGCTCAGCCACCGGTTGAACAGGTACGACTGGT
>JASHUS010000180.1 GCA_030039865.1 Thermoplasmata archaeon | reverse complement strand
ATCTTGCGGAAGAGTTGCGCCTTCCGATCGAGCAGGTTGATCGAGTCGTCTCGAACCTGGTCGCGCGCGGTGCGGTTAGGCATGACTGAACCCGGAACACCCCCGCCGCATGTTTGCTCGGAACTTAGGGCCGAGAAGATACTAGTTTGGTGCTCGAAGCGGCCAATTGTCAACGACGGTGTGTGGCATCCACTCTTCTCGAATCATCGCGCATTCGAGATAGTCGCCAAGGGGGGTGGGGGCCGCCCCGCCTTCGCTAGGATTGAACGCCCCGTCCGAATTCTAAACCGCGATTTACTTCGGGACGCGAGCACCTGATCTCGGCGAACGCCTTCGGCGGCGAGAAGTTTGAGTCCACGAAGATGGTTGCAGGAACTGTTGTCGAGCTTCACGAGTAGTTGACAAACCGAACCCGTCCTCGCTTGGTTGTAAGGAAGATTGCAACCGGCCGCGGCACCGCGTGTGATTTCGGGGGAGAGTTCGAGCTCTCCCCCGTGGAAGGACCTACTGCAGCTCCCTCTGCAACTTGTCGAACGTCTGCCCCCATCCGCCCTGGAATCCCTTCACCAGGTGTTCCGTGCCTCCCGGGAACGAGCCGGTCGTGAGGACCCTCACGACGACGGACACTCGCGTCCTCCGTGGGGAGAGCTCCTCGAGGGTCACCGTCTGCAACGCCTCCCATGGGATCGCCCCTTCCTCGAGCCTCGTGACAGTCTTGAACGCCATCCGTTCCGGTGCGACGACCTCGAGAACGGTGCCCGACGTCTTGTGAATCGGGCCCTCGGGGAACCGGGCATGGATACGGATCGCGCCCCCGGGTCTTGCGTCGAGCTCGAAGAGGACGGTGTCGACTCCCTCGGGGGTCCCGAACCACTTGACGGCCTTCTTCGGGTCCGTGAACATCCGGAAGATCGTCTCTCGAGGGAAGTCGAACTCTCGCACGATCTTCGCGACGCCTTGAGCTTCGGCCATTGGCTCTTCCATCTCTGCTTGCTTCATGCTGCCTCCTCTTTCAGTGCCTTGTCAAGGCGGTCCAGCCGACGGTCCCAAAGTTGGACTATACCGGCGAGCCACGCTTGGACTTGGTTCATGGATTTGGGATTGAACGTGTAGATCCGTCGCTGCGCTCGCTTCTCCATGTTGATCAGACTCGCCTCCCTGAGCACTCTCAGATGTTGGGACACCGCCTGCGGAGTCACCTCGAACTCGTCGCAGATTTCGGTGGCACTGAGCTGGCCTCGGCGCGCGAGCAGCTCCACTACCCGGCGCCGGTTCGGCTCGGCCAGGGCATGGAAGGCGTCCATGGGAATACTGTAAATCACACACTTAATTAAGCATTTGCTTACCCACTCCGTCGCGACCCGCCCGCCCGAATTCAGGGACGATGGCGCCCGAGAAATCAGACCGCCAGCCAAAATACACGAGCACGCTGGCGGGGGCACGTCGTGGGGGACCGAATGTCGATAAAGGACGTTCTCGCAAAGGTCGACGAGGGAGTCGCCGAATCGCTGGAGACACTGAAGGCCTACTGCCGTCTGCCTACCATCTCCGCCGAGAAACAGGCACAACCGGAGACCGCCGCGTTCGTCCGGGGCCAGCTCACGAACCTGGGATTCGAAGCGCGAGAATACTCTACGGACGGTGGACCGCCCGTGGTGTTCGGGCAACTGATCATCGACGAGAAGCTGCCGACCTTCCTCATGTACCAGCATTACGACGTCCAGCCCGTCGACCCCGTCGATGAGTGGAAGCACGATCCGTTCGACCCGGTCATCGAGGACGGGAAGTTCCTGGCGCGGGGTTGCGGCGACACGAAAGGCAACCTGATCGCGCAGCTGCTCGCGGTCAAGGCGTGGCAGCAAACCTCCGGAAGGCCCCCCATCAACCTCAAGTTCGTCGTCGAAGGCGAGGAGGAGGTAGGCAGCCCCCACTTCCCGGCCTTCGTCCGAGAGCAGCGCGAGATCCTGAAAGCGGACGGAGCGACGATCGAGGGAGGCGAGAATCTGGGGGACGGCCGGCCCAAGCTCGAGCTGGGCTGCAAGGGGATCCTCTACGTCGACCTTGTCTGCCGGACGGCGAAGGTCGATCAGCACTCCGCCTACGCGGCGATCAGCCCCAACGCGCCGTGGCGGCTCATCGATTGTCTGGACCGACTTCGAGCCCAGAATGGGCGGATCAAGATTCCGGGCTGGTACGACGGGGCGCGCGCGCCGACTCCCGAGGAGCTGAAGTTCTTGCGCCGGACGAAGCTACGTCCGGACGACCTGAAGGGGTACTGGGGAGTGCGGGAGCTGCGCGGCGGGTCGAGTCCGTACAAGGTGGTTCGAACGCTCATCTACTCGCCCACGTGCACGATCTGCGGCATCGTGAGCGGGTACACGGCCGAGGGCACCAAGACGGTGAATCCCGCCGTCGCCCGGGCCAAGGTCGACTTTCGCCTCGTACCGGGCATGCGGATCGAGCCGCAGCTCCAGAAGCTCCGGGACTACCTGCACGCCGAAGGGTTCGACGACGTCGAGATCGTCCCGCACAAGGAACAGCTGCAGCCCAGTGCCATCGCCATGGGCGAGCCCGTCGTCCGCGCCGCGATCGAGGGCGCCCGGGACGCGTTCGGCAAGGATCCCGAGGTCTGGCCCTGGTCGCCCGGAGCTTCGGCCAATGGATTCTTCAACGACGTGATGGGGGTACCCTCGCTGATGGGACCGGGAGTGTCGTACGATGGTTCCAACTATCACGCGCCGAACGAGAACATCCGGATCTCAGATTTCCGCACGGGAGCGCGGCACGTGGCCGCGATGATCGGCCACTTCCACGGCACTGCGACGCAGTGAGGGGGCCACCCCCCGCCGCCCTCAACCGGGTTGTCCATTCGCAGTAATCAAAGGCTCGCCGAAGTGTCAGCTAAGTCACCGCTCGCGCGGCTTCACGGCGCGCGCTGCGTCTCGATGCTGCCTTTACGCGGGCACAGCCTCGGCCGAGTGAGCCACTTTGCGCATCTCTCGATCGAAGAACATGCCGAGCAGCGCGCCGTACACGAGTGAGGTTGCCAGTCCCAAGCCAATGTCGACCGCGTAGAACGTCGCGCCGTACCTCCAGTTGCCGAAGTAGTCCGCGACGACGTGGAGGAGCAACCACAGCACGAGCCCGAAAACCAGGCCCTTCGTTAGAGCCGTCCGGCCGGGGATTCGATCCGCGATTGCGCCAAATGCTAGGCCAAGAACGACTCCCGCCGCGATTCCGAAGACAATGCCGACCGCCGCGTCCGTGACGATGAGAGAGTTGTAGACGGCGTTGGCACCCGTGCCCGAGGGAAGCTTCGAACCGATGACCTTGACGACTTGACCCTTGAATACAATCAGCAAGGTTACGACGACGGCCGCCTCCAGCACGGCGTAGACCAGACCCGCGAACAGCCCGGCCCTCCCGCCCGCGCTTACCTTCCCCATGGCGCACCCTCTACGCCTGAAGTCCGAACCCAGAAGGGTCGCTGGAAAGGGTTTGCCTCCGTCGCGACGGAAGACCGAGGCTCGTCGGGACTACGTGACGGTGACCGCGCCGCCGAGGACTCCCAGCGTTGCCAGCTCGTTGCTGTCCTGCTTGTAGACGATGCCCGAGAGCGAGATTAGGGTGGGATTCGAGGCGCTCTCGGACGTCCCTTGGATCGCCGCGGTCGAGATGTTCTGGGCCGAGGCGCAGTAGTACGCCACGTTGGCCGGGCCACAGACCTCCTGGCTCGCCCCGTTACTGGATCCCGTCGCCGTCGAGCTGCCTTCGATCTTATCGTTCCAGAGCGTGAAGTTCCCGGTGTCGACCAGGATG
>JASHUS010000179.1 GCA_030039865.1 Thermoplasmata archaeon | reverse complement strand
GGTCTATATATCAAGGGCCGACGGGAGCGGACCGACCGACTTTCGCGTGGAACCGGAGCCCCACGAGGTAGAGCTCGGACGACGGTTCGCGCGACGCCGGCGGCTTCGTGCGACGCACGCGATCGAACGAATTCTCGATCTCCGCCTCGAGGTCGTCGAGCAGGTCACCGGCGAAGACCTTCGCGACGAACGAGCCTCCGGGCGCGAGCACGTCGCGGGCGAGCCCGAACGCGGCTCGGACGAGGTCGACCGACCGCGCATGATCCGTCGCGTAGGCGCCACTGATGCGGGGCGACATGTCGGACAGCACGACGTCGAACGGCTCGGTGTCCGAGGCCGCGAGGCGTGCCGCCAGCGACGGGTCGCCCACCCGGCCGCGCACGACGGTGACGCCGGGGATCGGCTCGATCGGCCGGGGGTCGACCGCCACGACCCGGCCCCGCGGCCCGACCGCGTCGCGCGCCACGATCGACCAGCCGCCCGGCGCGGCCCCCAGGTCGAGCACCCGATCCCCGGCTCGGAGGAGCGGGAACCGCTCGAGGAGGAAGACGAGCTTGAACGCCGCGCGCGATCGGAGACCGGCGCGCTGCGCGCCGCGGTAGTACGGATCGCGCTCGCGCTCGCGCAGGAATCGCCGACCCACGAAGCGGGGGGACCTCGGCCCTCCCTATGACCCCAACGCTCGAAGGACCGAACGCGGATCCCTTAGAGCTCGCGCGCCCTCGTCTCCGCCTCCGGCGCGGAAGCCGCGCGTTCGGGCGGGCGCGAGGGCGCCGGCGGGAACTGGGCCATGAGCCGCTGGTACCGCTCGGGCTCGAAGGCGAGCCAAGCGAGCGATCCGTAGACGAGCCCGAGCGCGAGGAAGAGGACTCCGGCGCCGAGGAAGATGCCGGCGGCCAGCTGATGCGGAAAGACGCACCCCGAAGCGCCGAACGCTACGGTGCCGGGGATGCAGTACGTATACAGGAAGACCGCGCTGACGAACGCCGCCGCGGCGACCACGAACAGGAGTACGGAGAGGAAGGCGTGCCGGAAGAAGTGATCCGGCGGCCAACGTTCCGGTGGCGTCATCGCCCCCGTCATGGGCGTCGTAACCGCAGAGAGAGAACCGGGACTTAGGATTTCCCGTTCCCGACCGCGCGACCCGGCGGCCCCCGCCACGATCGTGGGCGGGATTGGGGCCGTCCGAATTTGAATCGGAGTCTCTTGCACCCCAAGCAAGAAGGATGGTCCAAGCTACCCCACGGCCCCACGCCGCGCCGGTGCGCGCGGACCCGGACGAGTTAGATAAGTGTTCCCCGGAACGCGGCGCTAGTGACCGTGGACGTACCACCACGTCACGATCCCGGCCACGGCGATGATGAGCGTGTTGAGGAGCGCGAGCCAGAAGAACGCCCAGAGCTCGTGCTTCCCCTGCTTCGGCTGGGTCGCCGCCGGGGGCATCGATCCGCCGGGGTACGGCGTGTACGGGGTCTCGTACGGCGTCGCGTCGGACGTCATCGCCGGTTCATCGGGTCGAGCGGGACGGCGTACTTATGGACGCGGTTCGTCCGGCGGCTAACCGGCGAACCAGGGGAGGCGCGCCGCCGGGCCCGTCGGCTTGAGGACCAGGAGGTGGAGATTGGCTCCGGGGTCGCCGGGCGCGTAGCTGTCGCGCAACGCGAGCTGGTAGAGGATGAAGAGCGCGTCCTCGTCGGAGGTCACACCGAGCGAGCGGTGCACGTCGATCCCGAAGCGGCCCTTGAGCGACGCGAGCAGCTCCTCGAAGTCGATCTGACCCGAGCCGTCGGACGCCTGGGCGCGGCGGAAGAGGCCGGCGACGATCCCCGTCGCCAGCCGGAGGACCTCCTGCGGCGAGGCCGGGCGGAGGTGGAAGTGGGGCGGGTCGGCGGCCTTCTCGGCCGACGGGACGACGAGGATCGAGACCTCGTGGTCGATCGCCGCGCCGGGCGCCCGGGCCAGGTGGGCCCAGGCCGCGTCCGCCGCGTCGTCGGTGGGGACGACGAAGATCGCGCGGTCCGTGGCGGTACGCTCGCCCGAGAGCCCTTCGACCCAGCGGTCGATCCCCTGGTTGACGGTCGAGGATCCCCCAGGCGGAACGAAGACGGGGAACGTGCGGCGGGGCACGCCGGCCTCCTGGACCCAGAAAGCGGGCTCGAGCGGGGCCGCCCGGTGGCCGGGCGGCACCCGGGAGTAGCCGAGCCGCTTCAGCACGCTCTCGGCGGCGCGCCAGCGCGGATTCGACCCCCCGGCAGGGTCGGGTTCGGGCATTTCGGGACGTACTAGTGCGGTGCTGCGAGATAAGCTCGACGCGCGGCGACGCCGCACGCTCCCCTACCACCCGCCCCGGAACCCGCCGAGAAGCGGCGCGTTCGCGACGATCGCGAGGATGACGAAGAGGAGGTACGGGCCGGAATAGAGGAACCCGCGACGGGCGATCGGTCGTGTCACCTCATGCCAGAGGGGCAGGGTGAGGGCGACGAACGCGAGCCCGAGCGCGATCAGGACGACGAGGATCGGCCAGGCGATCGCGCCGGTCCAACCGATCAGGAGCGCGGCGGGCACGAGCAGCGCGGCCGAGACGACGACGACCTTGCCCGAGAACGGGACGTCCCCCATCTTCGGGAGCATGGGGAGGCCCGCCCGCTGGTAGTCGTCCTTCAAGAGGAGCGCGAGGCTCCAGAAGTGCGGCGGGGTCCACAGGAAGACGAGGAGCGCGAAGGCGAGCACGCCCGGCGTCCACATCCCGACCGCCGCCGCGCCGCCCGCGAGCGCGGGCGCGCTGCCGGCGAAACCGCCGATCACGATGTTCCAGCTCGAGCGGCGCTCGAGCCAGAGTGTGTACACGACGACGTAGGTGAGGCCGCCGAGCAGGATCGAGAACCCGGTGAGCGGGTTCAGGAGGACCGAGGCGGCGGCGATCCCGGCCGCGAGGAGGCCGAGCCCGAGCCCGAGGACCAGCTCGCCGTGGACGATCCGCGCCTCGGCGAGCGGCCGCGCGCGCGTGCGCTTCATCCGGCGGTCGATGTCCCGGTCGAGGTAGTGGTTCAGCATCGCCGAGCCGGCGCTCGCGGCGGCCCCCGCGCCGACGAGGATCCCGAGCCGGACCAGGTCGATCGAGCGCGGATCGGCGAGGACGAAGCCGCCGACGGCGACGAGGCAGATCAGCGCGGTGATCCCCGGCTTCGCGAGTTGGAAGAGGTCCCGGCCGATCGAGGGCGGCCGGGCCGCGGAGGAAGGCGCGCCACCGGTCGTCATCCGACCCCTCTCTCCGGGCGGCCCTCAGCCGTCGCCGGGCCGGCCGAACGGGGCGTCCGACGGCGCCTCGGATCGGCTCGGCGCGTCGCGCGTCGAGGGCGGAACGGGGGTCTCGGTCGCCGCGCGCCGGGCCCACTCGAGCCAGCGCCGCGGCATCTCGCGCAGGTTCGCGAGGATCGCGAGGAG
>JASHUS010000178.1 GCA_030039865.1 Thermoplasmata archaeon | reverse complement strand
AGCGTGCGGCCGGCGTCGGAGTCGTAGGCGAGGCCGTAGTGCATGAGGAGCGCGCCCAGGTTCGCGTAGCCGAGGCCGAGCGGCCGGTAGTCGTGCGAGTTCTGCGCGATCGTCGCGGTCGGGTAGCTCGACGCGTCGACGATGATCTCCATCGCGAGGATCATCGTGCGGACCGCCTGGCGGAACAGCTCGACGTCGAACTGGCCCTTCGCGTCGAGGAACTTCATCAGGTTGATCGACGCGAGGTTGCACGCGGAGTCGTCGAGGAACAGGTACTCGCTGCACGGGTTCGACGCGTTGATCCGGCCGGTATTGGGGGAGGTGTGCCAGCTGTTCGTCACGTCGTCGAACTGGACGCCGGGGTCGCCGCAGCGCCACGCGGCGTAGGCGAGCTTGCGCCAGAGCTCCTTCGCCTTGTACGACCCCGCGACCGCGTGGTCGGTCCGGTTGACGGTCTTCCAGTCGCCGTCGCGGATGACCGCCTCCATGAACCCGTCGGGGATCCGGACGGAGTGGTTCGCGTTCTGGTAGGCGATCGAGGCGTACGCGGAGTGGGGGTCGGTCCCGTCGAAGTTCGCGGAGTAGCCCTCGCGGATCAGCGCGAGCGCCTTGTCCTCCTCGAGGACCTTGCAGTCGATGAAGTCGACGATGTCGGGGTGGTCCATGTTGAGGATCACCATCTTCGCGGCGCGCCGGGTCGTCCCGCCCGACTTGATCACGCCCGCGAGCGCGTCGAACGCGCGCATGAACGAGACCGGTCCGGAGGCGATCCCGCCGCCGGCGAGCTTCTCGTGGCTGCCGCGCAGCGGCGAGAGGTTCGTGCCCGTGCCGCTGCCGCCCTTGAAGAGGCGGCCCTCGCTCGCGGCGAGCCCGAGGATCGAGTCCATGTCGTCGGTGATCGACTGGATGAAGCACGCGGAGCATTGCGGCGGGTCGCGGACCCCGACGTTGAACCAGACGGGGCTGTTGAACGCCGCCATCTGCTGGACCATGAGGTAGGAAAGGCTCTCCTCGAGCGTCGTCGCCTCCTCGGGCGTCTCGAGGTAGCCGAGCTGGACGCCCTGCTGGGCGATCCAGTGGCAGACGCGCTGGATCATCCCGTCGATCGAGCTCTCGCGCCGCCCGCGGATGATGCGGAAGTACTTCGACGCGGCGATGTTGACGCTCGTCTCGGACCAGGTCGACGGGGCGTGGATCCCCTTCTGCTCGAAGATCACCTTGCCGTCGGCGCTCTTGATCAACGCGTCGTGGGAACGCCAGGCGACGGTGTCGAACGCGGTCTTACCGCGGGGAACGAGGCGGGGCACCGGAATCGGTTCGCTCCCGATCGTCGCGGGTCGGCTGGCCGACTCGTCGGCGACGGGTATTGCGCGCTTCTTTGAAACAGCCATGACGGCTCACTTCCACGAGGGCTCGACGGCGATCGCACCGAGACGGTGTACCATCGCGTCGGACCCTAATCCCCTCCCCCCGACAGCCCGTGAAACGCCCTCGGAAATGGGGCGTTTCTCGGCGGTGGGGAACGGGCCGGAGACGCGGATGGTGCCACTCGGGACACCCGAAAAACCCTCCGGGTGCGGCCTACAATGAACCGAGTATAAGGTTGCTCGGTTGAGCAAGCACGTACGTCGCGCCCGGACGCGTCGCGCGAAGCGCTCGACGCGTTCCTGCGCTAGGGTGGTTGCGCGTGAAGGGGCGTCCGGCCCGCGGGAGCGGGCCGTTCGGCTCCCGACGGGAGCGGCGGCAGTCGCACGACCATCGTGCACGGCATCACCACGCCGCAGTCGCCGCAGAAGAGCCCCTCCTCGGCGACCCACAGGAACGCACCGCATCGCTCGCACTTCCTCGGGTCGTCCGGATCGTTACGGCAGACCATCGTCGCACGAACGAGAGCGGGACCGGCGAAAATACGTTGCCCCCGACCGGGCGATGAAAAAAGAGGAACGGGGGACCCGACGGGATCCCCCGAAAAGGTACGGGACGCCCGTTCAGGCGTTCTTCATCCGGGCGCGCGAGACGAAGCCCTTCTTGTCGAGGAAGTACATGTAGCCGTCCTGGCGCGTGATCTTCTCCGTGCCCACCCGGCTCTTCTTCCCGGACTTGTTCAGCTTCGTCGGCGTCTTCCAGAGATACCCGTCCTTCCCGAGGTAGTAGAGGTATCCCTTCTCGCGCTTGATCTGTTCCTTGCCCACTTTCTCCGCCATGTTGGCGACCTCTACCGGCGAGGAGTAGGGGGGTGGTATTTAGACGTACTGTCGGAGTCTCCTCGAAGAAATCGCATTTCCCTGACGATAAACGACGGTCGGAATCGCGTCGAACCGGTACCCGAGCTGGTCGACCGAACCGAGCGGGAACAGGGTGAAATCCGCAGGACGCCCCGGCGCGAGCGTCCCTGCCTCCTCGAGGCCGGAGGCGTGCGCCGCGTTCACCGTCGCGGCGGTGAGGGCCTCCGCCGGCGAGAGCCGCCCGCCGTGCACGGCGTGCGCGAGGACGATCGGCATCGACTCGACCCAGGTGTTCGGGGAGCAGTCGGTGCCGAGCGCGACCGGGACCCCGGCGTCGACCATCTCGCGCGCCGGGCTCCGCCGTTCCCGCGTCACGGCGAACGCCGTCACGGGCAGCAGCACGGCGCTGACGCCCGCGGCGGCGAGCTGGCGACGGTCCCCCGCGCTGGCGCGGAGGAGATGGTCGGCGGAGCGCGCGCCGAGCCGCGCCGCGAGCCGGGCCCCGCCCGACACCACGAACTCCTCGGCGTGGACCTTCGCTTCGAGCCCGAGCGAGAGCGCCGCGCGCAGGATCCGCTCGGCCTGGGGCACCGTGAAGTAGCCCGGCTCGCAGAAGACGTCGCAGAACCGCGCGAGGCGTCGGCGGGCGACCTCGGGCAGCATGCGTCGGACGATCTGCTCGACGTACGCATCGGCCCGGCCGGCGAACTCGGGAGGAACGGCGTGCGCGCCGAGGAACGTCGGCACGACGCGCACGCCCGTCCGCCGGGCAATCCGCGGCAGGAGCCGCAGGAGACGGAGCTCGCCGGTGGGATCGAGCGCGTAACCGCTCTTCACCTCGACCGAGGTCGTGCCCGCCGCCGCCATCCGGGTAAGACGCTCCGCGGTAGCCCGAACGAGCGCGTCGTCGCTCGCCGCGCGCGTCGCCCGGACGGTCGCGAGGATCCCGCCGCCGCGTCGCGCGATCTCGGCGTACGAGCGGCCCGCGGCCTTGAGCGGCAGCTCGAATGCCCGGTCCCCGGCGAAGATCGCGTGCGTGTGCGCGTCGACGAATCCCGGGACGACGATCCCGCCGCGACCGGGCACCGTCGTTCCGCCGGTGCGGAGCCGGACCGCCCGCCTTAGGCGACGCTCGGGACCGACCCACGCGACCCGTCCGTCGGCGACCGCGAGCGCGGCGCGCGGGATCCGGTCGACCTCGGCCATCGCCGGTCCGGTGCGCGGGACCGGCCCCCGGGCGAGGGTCGCGGCCTCCGCGAGGTCGGTGACGACGAGGTCGACGCCGCTCATTCCTGGTGGATCGTGTGGTCGAGGAGATCCCGCGCGACGAGCGCGCCGGGGTACACGGCCCGCGCCTCGGCCTCCATCGGGGCGAGCTCCTTGTAGCGCGCCGAGAAGTGGGTGAGGAAGAGCGTACCGACCTCGGCGGAAAGGGCGAGCTCCGCGGCCTGGCGCGCGGAGGTGTGGCCCCACTCGTTCGCCTGCGCCTCGAGGTCGGCGAGCGACGTCGCCTCGTGGATCAGCACCGTCGCGCGGTGCGCGAGCCGGCGGACGTCCTCCGACGGCGCGGTATCGCCCGAGTAGACGACCGATCGCCCCGGGCGCGGCGGGCCCATCACCTCGGACGGCGCGATGAGCCGGTCCCCCACGCGGACCGACTCGCCGGCCTCGAGCTTCGCGAAGTCCGTCCCGTGGATCCCGAGCGAGCGCGCGAGCGGCCCGTCGAACCGGCCCCGCTTCGGCCCTTCCTCGATGCGGTACGCGAGCGCGGGCACCGGGTGAACGGCCCTCGCGGTGCGCACCGTGTACCCGTCGAACTCCTGGGAATCTCCGGGGGAGAGCGCGTGGACCGTGACGGGGAAGCGCAGGGTGAAGTAGCCCATGCGGAGGACGCGGCCGACCATCTCCTCGGCGTCCGGCGGGCCGTAGACGTCGAGCGGTTCGGTCCGCTGGTTGAGGCACATGCTCTGGATGAGGCCGGGCAGGCCGAGGAAGTGGTCGCCGTGAAAGTGGGTGATGAAGACCCGACGGACGCGCATGAACGAGTCGTTCGACTGGAAGAACTGACGCTGCGTGCCTTCGCCGCAGTCGAGCAGCACGAGCTCCTTCTCCAGGTCGAGCGCGATCGCGCTGGTCGACCGCTCCTTGGTCGGCCACGAGCCCGCGGTCCCGAGGAAGGTGAGGTGCACGGCGCTCGGGTATCCGCGCCCGGTCAAAAGGTCGCGGGCCTCGGGAGCGGTCCCTCGCCATCGTCCGCCGGGCGAGATGCAAAAAGGGAAAAGGGGTGCCCGGGTGGGATTAACGATGGTCGACTGGGACCGGGTCGAGGAGCTCCGGTCGAGGGGCTGGGATTGGAACCGGATCGCAGCCGATCCCAAGGTGGGCTTCCACCCGGACACGTCAGTCCAAGATTCGGGACGGGCCCTCCGGGCCCTCTACCATCGCCAACGATCCCGGCAGCGTCGCCAGGGGGGCGAGACCGGCCCCGCGCCGACGCCCAAAAAGGTCGAGGCGGAGAAGGAGCGCCGCTGGACCCTCACGCGGATCGGCTACCTGCTCGTCCCGATCGTGGGCATCTGGTTCGTCTTCG
>JASHUS010000177.1 GCA_030039865.1 Thermoplasmata archaeon | reverse complement strand
TTCGCGAGGCGGAACCCCCGCGGGATGTCGCGCGTGTACACCGCGGCCTGCAGGCCGTACGGCGTGCCGTTCGCGATCCGCACCGCCTCGTCGAGGTCCGTGAAGTGCAGGATCGGGGCGATGGGGCCGAACGGCTCCTCGTGCGCGACCCGCATCTCCTCCGTCACGCGGTCGAGCACGGTCGGGGCGAAGAAGTTCCCGCCGGTCGCGCCCTCGGGCGGTCCGCCGCCCGCGAGCACCTCGGCCGCGTGGTCGCGGGCGTCCGCGACGAGCATCTCCATCCGCTCGACCGCGTCCGGGTCGATCAGCGGCCCGACCTCGGTCGACTCGTCGAGCGCCGGACCGACCCGGAGCGTCCGGGCCTTCTCGGCGAGCGCGTGGGCGAACTTCTTCGCGATCGGCTGCTCGACGAGGAAGCGCTTCGACGCGGTGCAGACCTGACCGGAGTAGGTGAAGATGCCGCGCGCCGCGGCGGCGACCGCGACGTCGAGCGGGGCGTCCTCGAGGACGACGAACGGGTCGAGGCCGCCCATCTCGAGGATGACGCGCTTCGCGTTGCGCCCCGCCCGCTCGGCGATCCCCTTCCCGACGTCGGTCGAGCCGGTGAAGGTGATGAGCCGGGTCGCGGGGTGGTCGATGAGCGTGTTGCCGACCGTTCCGCCCGGTCCGACGACGACGTTCAGCGCGCCCGCCGGGACGCCCGCCGCGGTGAGGTGCTCGGCGAGGCGGAGCGCGGTGAACGGCGACGCGCTCGTCGGCTTCGCGACGACCGGGTTCCCGGCGGCGAGCGCGGGCGCGATCTTGTGGGAGAGCAGGTTGAGCGGGAAGTTGAACGGGCCGATCGCGACGACGACGCCGATCGGGTCCCGGACCGAGAAGAGGAACCGCCGCTCGTTGCCGGCGGGGAGCGGATAGCTGTCGGCGGGGAAGCTCTCCCCGCCGAGGTGGCGGATCTCGTCCGCCGCGAGCTCGTAGACCCCGACGGCGCGGTCGACCTCGATCCGGGCGTCGACGATCGGTTTCCCCACCTCCGAGGCGATCAGGCGGGCCATCGTCTCCCGGTCGGCTTTGAGGCGCGCCGCTGCGTCGCGGAGGATCTTCGCGCGCAGGTGCCCCGGGGTGCGGCCCCAGCTCCCTTCGACCCGCGCCGCCGCCTCGACCGCGGCCTTTGCGTCGTCCGCCGTCGCGACCGGGGCTTCGGCGAGGGGCTTACCCGTCGACGGGTCGACGACGGCGGAGTAACGCCCGCTCGACGGGGCGGTCCAGTGGCCGCCGATGAGGAGCGAACCCTTGCCGTTCGCTGGGAGGCCGTCGATCACGTTCGCGCGCCGTCGTCAGGCGGGGTCGCCGTAGACGGTGTAGTGCCAGCCCTTGCGCGCCTGGCCGGTGAGGTCGACGTAGATGTTCTTCACGACGGTGTAGTCGTTCAGCGAGTCCGTCCCGAGGTCCTTGCCGAACCCCGACTGCTTGAACCCGCCGTGCGGCGTTTCCGAGCCGAGCGGGAGGTGGTCGTTGATCCAGACGTCCCCGAAACGGAGCGCGTGGGCGGCCTTGACCGCGGTCCGCAGGTCCTTCGTCCAGACGCTCCCCGCGAGGCCGTAGTCGACGCCGTTCGCGATGTCGATCGCCTCGTCGAACGTCGAGAACTCGAGAACGTCGAGCACGGGGCCGAAGATCTCGCGTTGGGCGATCGTCATGTCCGGGGCGACGCCGTCGAAGACGGTCGGGAGCACGAACGCGCCGTTCGGGTGGTGGGCATGGTCGTCGGTCCCCCCGACGACGAGCTTCGCGCCCTCGTCCTTCCCCTTCGCGACGAAGTCGAGGACGCTCTTCTGCTGGACCGGGCTCACGAGCGGCCCGAGGTCCGTGGAGCGCTGGAGCGGGTCGCCGACGCGGACCTGCTGGACGCGCTTCAGGAGCTCGCTCACGAACTTCGCGCGGAGGTTGGTGTGCACGATGAGGCGCGTCGCGGCCGTGCAGTCCTGGCCGCCGTTGACGAAGCCGCCGACCATGGCGCCCTCGACCGCGGCGGCGAGGTCCGCGTCCTCGAAGACGACGAACGGCGCCTTGCCGCCGAGCTCGAGCTGGATCCGCTTCACGGTCGAGCTCGCGGCCTCCATGATCCGCTTGCCGGTCGCGGTGTCGCCGGTGAGGCCGACCATGTCAACCTTGGAATTGCGCGACAGCTCGTCGCCGACCTCGGCGCCGGGCCCGGTGATCACGTTCAGCACCCCGGGCGGGAGGCCGGCGTCCTGGAACGCCCGGCCGAGCTCGAGAGTCGTGATCGGGGTGTAGCTCGCCGGCTTCAGGATGACCGTGTTCCCGACGATGAGCGCCGGGGCGGCCTTCCAGACCGCCATCATGATCGGGTAGTTCCAGGGCGTGATCGACGCGACGACCCCGACCGGCTCGCGCCGGAAGATCGTCGTGCCGTCGCCGGTGAACTCGGCCGGGCTCTTCGCCTCGAGCGTGCGGCCGGCGCCCGCGTAGAACACGATGTTATCGACGCTGAAGGGCAGGTCCGCGTCCGCGGCCTGCTTGATCGTCTTGCCCTGGTTGCGGCTCTCGAGCTCGGCGATCTCGGGGAGGCGTTGCTGAAGGATCTGGGCCGCCTTCAGGAAGACCTCGGAGCGCGCCCGGGGCGGCAGGCGGGGCCACGGGCCCTTGTCGAACGCTTCCCGCGCCGCGTCGATCGCCCGCTTGGCGTCCTCGCGGCCCGACTTCGGAACCGTCCCCAATGACGTCCGGTCGAACGGGCTCGCAACCGGCATCGTCGCCTCGCTCGACGCCGCGACCCACTCGCCCCCGATCAACATCGTCCGGTCCATGTCCGCCCTCGTCGGCGTCGCACGACGCGGGCTGTAAAGACGTTACGGCGAGGCCCCGGACGCTCGAGCATCGCGGGGGGATGGCCCCCGGACTCCGGGCGGTCGGATATCCGACGTTTTCGTAGAGTTTATAGACCCCGTAAGCGCTGGGCCCCGAGCCGCGGGGTTCCTCGTGCATCCGCGCACGCGCAACATCATCGTCATCGCCGTCGTCGTCATCGTCATCGGCGCCGGCCTCGGCACGTGGTACGAGCTCTCGACGCACGGCTCGGTGACGCCGTCGTCGTGCGGCCCGACCGAGACGACCACGATCTGCGTCGACCAGGCCGAGACCGTCGACTCCCTCGACCCGGACGTCACCTTCTCCACGCCCGGCTGGGCCGCGGTCCAGCAGGTCTACCAGGGGCTCGTCAACTACAACGGTACGAGCTCGACGACGTTCCTGCCCGTGCTTGCGAGCGCGCTCCCCACCATCACCTACACCTACAACCCCGCCGTCGGCGCGAACATCTCGACCTACACGTTCACGCTGCGCGAGGGCGTCCACTTCTCGAACGGTGACCCGTACAACGCCTACGTCCAGTGGTACAGCCTCTACCGGAGCCTGCTCTTGGCGCAGGGCCCCCAGTTCATCCTCGAGGAGAACTTCTACTCGACCAACTTCAACCCGTCGAACCCGCTCAGCTACTACTCGAACCTGACGAACGAGACGTCGGCGAACACGACGCTCGCCTCCGATCTCAACAGCTGGAACTTCTTCAACCCCACCGCGAACGAGGCGGCCCAGATGGAGCTGCCCAACCAGTCGTTCCAGGTGATCAACAACCTCACGATCGCGCTCAACCTCGGCTACGGCTACCTCGCGAGCAACTACACGTACCTGCTCGCCTCGATCTCGGCGCCGAACTCCTACGCGGTCGATCCGTCGTGGATCGACGCGAACGGCGGGGTCACGGTCGGCCAGGTCAACGACTTCCTGACGACCAACACGCTCGGGACCGGCCCCTACCTCCTCGAGAACTACAACGACATCGGCGGGGGCGGCTACACGCTCGTCCCGTCGTCGAACTACTGGGGGGCGGCCGCCGCGGCGGCCGAGCCGTGGAACAGCCTCATCCAGCCGGCGAAGCTGAAGGTCAGCATCGTCTTCCAGCAGTCGCTCGACGTCACGGTGAGCGACCTCCAGAGCGGCGACGTCCAGATGGCGTCGTTCGCGTACATCGGCCCGTCGACGATCGCGGACCTCGAGGGCCACTCCAACATCGTCGTCCAGTCGCTGCCCACCGTCTACGGCGCGACGAGCGGCTCGTGGTGGATCTACCTCAACCAGAGCATCTACCCGTTCAACAACCTCTCCGTGCGGGCCGCGATCGCCCACGCGATCAACTACACGCAGATCATCCAGCAGGCGTTCGGCGGCTACGCCCAGCAGTGGGTCGGCCCGGTCCCGCCGTCCTACCCGTACTACAACCCCCAGAACCTCTCGCCGTACGCCTTCAACCTCAACCTCGCGAAGCAGGAGATCGCCGACTCGCCGTGCGCGAACGGCGCGTGCAAGGGCGTGAGCCTCAAGTACGCCTACCTCGACATCGGCTCCGACTGGTCGGAGACCGCCCAGTTCCTCGCCAACGACCTCGCCGCGATCGGTCTCACGATCACGCCGGTCGAGATCTCGCTGCCCGACCTCTACGTCGAGCAGGGGTTCACGAACGGCGTCTGCAACACCGCGACGAGCGTGAACGGCGGTCCGTTCCCGCTCGGCCAGGAGTTCTACACGTCGGACTACATCTCGCCCGACGACTGGACGCAGAACGACGCGGTGAACACGGGCAGCGCGAACCAGTGCATGTCCGGCTACAACAACGCGACCGTGAACAACCTCACCTACGCGGCCGCGGCGACGGCCGACCCCACGACCCTCACGTCCGACTACACGACGATGACGAACCTGATGTACTACAACTACACGGACATCTGGCTCGTCGTGCCGACCGCGTTCGCCGTCTACACGACGAACCTGCACGGGTTCATCGAGAACCCGATGGCGAGCGCCGAGCCGTTCTCGCTGCTCTTCAACACCGACTATCTCAGCTGAGCGCCGGGGTCGACGGCGCGGCCGCCGTCGGGGTCGGCGCCGGATTCCGCAACGCTTCGGGCGGGACGTCCCCGATCTCCTCGACCCGCACGCACGCGACCAGGCGTCCAGGGCGGCCCGGCGCGGGGACGAGCGGCGGGTCGGCGGCGCGGCAGCGGTCCTCGGCGAACGGGCAGCGCGGCGCGAACCGGCAGCCCGGCTGGGGATCGATCAGCGTCGGCACGTCGCCGCCGATCCGGTAGCGCGCCTGGCGCCGCCGGGCGTCGGGGACCGGCACCGCCGCGAGCAAGGCCTTGGTGTAGGGGTGGAGCGGGTGCTCGAGGACGTCGCGGACCGGGCCGATCTCGACCAGCTGGCCCAGGTACATCACCGCGATCCGGTCCGCGACGAACCGGACCGCCGCGACGTTGTGGGTGATCAGGAGGAAGGAGATCCCCCGCGAGCGCTGCAGCTCCACGAGACGGTTCAGGATCTGAGCCTGCACCGCGACGTCGAGCGCGCTCGTCGGCTCGTCGAGCACGATGAGTTTCGGGTTGACGGAGAGCGCCCGGGCGAGCGAGATCCGCTGGCGCCCGCCGCCCGAGAACTCGTGGGAGTACTGCTCGAGGCAGTCGGGCGGGAGTCCGACGAGCGGGAGGATCTCCCGCACCTTCGCCTTGAGGTCCGCCTTGCTGAGCCGCTTCGGCACGTCGGCGCGGTGCTCGGCCCGGGCGTCCCGGCGCGCCATATCCGCCTGCGCCCGGAGCGGCTCGCCGACGATCTGCCAGACCTTGAGGCGGGGGTCGAGCGAGCCGACCGGGTCCTGGAAGACGACCTGGACATGGCGCCGCCAGGAGCGCAGGGACTCGCCGGAGAGGCCGGTGACATCCTGCCCTTCGAAGCGGATCGTCCCGCCGCTCGGCGAGTGGAGGCGGGCGAGGACCCAGCCGAACGTCGTCTTGCCCGAGCCGGACTCGCCGATGAGGCCGAGCGTCTCCCCGGCGCGGATCGTGAGGCTCACCCCATCGACGGCGTGGACCTGGCGGCCGGCATGGCCGCCCACGATCTCCCCGAGGCTGCGCGTGATCGGGAAGAACTTGGTGAGACCCTCGGTCTCGACGAGCGGGACGTCCGCGCTCATGCGACCGGCTCCACGGACTCCGCGAAGTGGCACGCGCTGCGGTGCACGTCGTCCTCGCCCGGCCCGGCGATCGGGCGCAGGGGCGGCGGCGGGTCCCGCCGACAGATGTCCTGCGCGAGCGAGCAGCGCGGGTTGAAGCGGCAGCCGGGCGGCAGGCGCGAGAGGTTGGGGACCGAGCCCGGGATCGAGGCGAGCTGCCCGTCGGACTTGTAGATCGCCGGGATCGAGCGGAGCAGCGAGCGCGTGTACGGGTGGCGCGGGTGCTCGAAGATCCGCGCGACGGGCCCGAACTCGACGAGCCGTCCCGCGTACATGACGCCCAAGTCGTCCGCGATCTCCGCGACGACCCCGAGGTCGTGGCTGATGAACAGGATCGAGGTGTGGACCTCCTCGATGAGCTCCTTCATCAGCGTGAGGACCTGCGCCTGGATCGTCACGTCGAGCGCGCTTGTCGGCTCGTCGGCGATGAGGAGCGCCGGCTTCTCCGAGAGCGCCATCGCGATCATGATGCGCTGGCGCATCCCGCCCGAGAGCTCGTGCGGGTAGAGGTCGAGGATCGTCTCGGGATCGTTGATCCGCACTAGGCGCAGGTACTCGAGGACCTCGCGCCGGAAGTCCGCCTTCGTCCGGAGCTTGCGGACCGCCGCCTCCTGGACCGCGCCGCCCGGGAGGAACGGCTTCGACAGCGTGTCGGCAACGGTCGGAAGGGGGCGCTTCGAGTAGTCGAACGGCTTCGGCCCGGGCTGGAACGTGCGCAGCACGCCCGTCTCGCGCCAGTGGCGGATCTGGATCGCCTCCGCCACCTGGTCGTAGATGCGGAACGCCGGGTTGAGCGAGTTGAGCGGCTCCTGGAAGATCACCCCGATGCCGGTGCCCCGGACCATCGCGAGCCTCGACTTCGGGATCGGGACGAGGTCCGTTCCCCGAAAGATGATCTTGCCCGAACCGATGCTGGCCGGCGGCTCCGGTAGCAGACGGGGGATCGCCTGGGCGAGCGTGCTCTTACCGCAGCCGGTCTCGCCCACGATGCCGACGACGCGGCCGGGCGGGATCGTCAGCGAGACGTCCGAGACCGCCTGGAAGCGGCCCGCGCCGACCGTGTAGTCGACCGAGAGGTGCTCGATCGCGACGACCGGCTCGACCGCCTCGGTCACGGCGGACCTCCGGCCTCGATCGAGGGAGAGACGGGCAGGCTCGGCACGCGCTCGGGCTCCGCGACCCCGGCCTTATCGACCGGGGACTCGGGCGGCGGCTCGTGGGTGATCGCCGACTGGGCGAGCGCGCGCCGGGTGCGCGGGTCGAGGACGTCGCGGAGACCGTCGCCCAGTAGGCTGAACGAGAGGACGGTCACGAAGATCGCGATCGAGGGGAACGTGATCGCCCACCAGTACGTCCCGATGAGGTAGCTCCCCTGGTAGTAGGAGAGCATCGCGCCCCACTCGGGTCGGCTGGAGGGATAGGGAAGCCCGCCCGGGATGACGTAGGCGATCGTCGAGAACGTGACGAGGACCGTGCCGATATCGAGCGTGAAGTAGACGACGACGGGCTCGAGGACGTTCCGGAGCACGTGCCGGATCACGATCCGCCCGTCCCGGACGCCGGCGGCCCGGGCCGCGGTGATGTACGGTAGGTGCTTCACGGCGAGGACCTCGCCGCGCACGAGCCGCACGTAGTACGGCCACCACGTGAGCATGATCGCGAGAATGACCTCCGTGAGGCCGGGCCCGAGCGACGCGACGAACGCGAGCGCGAGGACGAGGCTCGGGAACGCGAGGAAGACGTCCGTGATCCGCAGGATCGCCGACGAGCTCACCCCGCCGAGGGTGCCCGGCCGGTCCCAGTAGCCCGCGACGAGTCCGAGGAGGCCGCCAAGGATGAGCGAGAACCCGGCGACCGCGACGCCGATGCTGACGTCGAGCGGCAGCGCGAGCATGACGTTCGAGTAGATGTCGAAGCTGTTGCCGTCGGTGCCGAACGGGTGCGCCCAGGACGGCGGCGAGTTGTAGACGCCGGTCTCCTGCGTCGGGCCGTACGGGACCAGGACGTGCGGCGCGACGGTGACGATCAGCGCGACGACGAGGATCAGGAAGACGAGCACGAAGCCGATGAAGGAGAGCGGGTTCGCCCGGAGGACCCGGTAGAATCCGACCGCATGGCGGCGGATCCGGGCCCCGGCGGGTTCACCGCCTCCGGTTCCCGGGGTCGAGGACATCGCGGTGTCTCACCTCCACTCGACCCGCGGGTCGAGCACGCCGTAGAGGATGTCCGCGATCAGGTTCGCGAGGACCACCGCGATCGCGAAGACGACGACGACCGCGATCGCGCCGTCGAAGTTCGGCTGGCCGCCGCCCCCGAGCGCCTCGAAGGCGTACTCGCCGATCCCCGGCCAGGCGAAGACCTCCTCGATGACGACCGTGCCGGCGAGGAGTCCCCCGGCGGTGACGCCGAGGACGGTCGTGGTCGTGATGAGCGCATTGCGGAGCGCGTGCTTGTAGAGCACGCCGAAGTTCGAGAGGCCCTTCATGCGCGCCGACTTCACAAAGTCGAGCGGCAGGACCTCGAGCATCGAGGCGCGGGTCATCCGCGTCGCGATGCCCATGTTGATGAACGCGAGGACCGAGGCCGGCAGGATGAGATGCTCGAGCGCGTCGATCGTGTACGGGATGTTGCCCGCGATCAGCGCGTCGATCACCGACATGTGGGTGTACTGCGGGAACGGAGGCGGCGAGCTGAACGTCCCCGACGAGGGCAGCCCGATCGCCTTCGCGAGGAAGACCGCGGCGATGACCGCCCCGACGTACGTCGGCGTCGCCCAGCCGCTCAGGTAGAACACCCGGACGAGGTGGTCGCCCCAGCGGCCGGCGTACTGGGCCGCGATGACCCCGAGCGGTATCCCGATGACGATCATGAGGAAGAGCGAGGCGAGGACGAGCTCGAGGGTCGCCGGGACGGCCGCGATGATCGCGGGGAAGACGGGCTGGCCGAGCTGGGAGGCGCCCCAGTTGCCGCGCAGGAGCTGGGAAAAGTAGTTCCAGAACTGGGTCAGGATCGGAGCGCTGAACTGCGCCTGGCAGTGGGCGATGGTGGCCGGGGATCCCTTCGGGTACCAGCGCGCGCACGGGTCGACCGCGGCGACGTGCGTGACGATGAACGTGAGGAGGATGATGCCGACGAGGACGGGGATCAGTTGGAGGAGGCGCTTTCCGATGAAGATCGCGAGATCGCTCGGACTACGTCCCAACCCCCGACCCCCCGTCAGGTGGGCATACTGCCCACCCCGGCTTCTTGGGGCAGAAGAGGTCCCCCTATATGGAGCGTGTGACGGCGCGACGCGGCGGGACGGGGCTTACGATGACGCGGGACAGGACGCGTCCTGCAGCGTCAAGTTCGCCGGCGCCGTGCCGGGGTCGTAGAAACCGAACATCCACGAACTGAGGCCGAAGGTGCCGGTGTAGACGTACCGTTCGACCGGACCGGAGGTCCAATAGTACATGGCGGGAGGCCCGTTGATGGGGCCGCTGCCCACCGTTCCATTGCTGTACCCGGTGACCG
>JASHUS010000176.1 GCA_030039865.1 Thermoplasmata archaeon | reverse complement strand
GCGGTGGCGGGAGCGTTCTACGCCGGTACCGGAAGCGAACTGGCGCACCAGGTCGAGTCTTGCTTCCGGGACCCGCGGGGCCCGGGAGAGCTCCCCGCCCGTCAGCGCAGGAGTGTGCGATCGCTCGAGGCCGCGTTCGTTCCCCATGCCGGGCTCCCGTACTCGGGGGCGATCGCCGCGCACGTCTACGCGCGGCTGGCCGTCGAGCGAGCGCCGGCGACGGTTCTCGTGCTCGGCGTCGATCATCACGGCGCGAGCCAGGGCGCCGCTCTTTCGGACCGGCCCTGGCTCACGCCGTTGGGGCCGACCGCGGTCGACCACGAGCTCGTCCGGCGACTGACCGGCGGCCCCGTTGAGGTCGACGAGCGGGCGCACGAGCGGGAGCATTCGATCGAGGTCCAGCTGCCCTTCCTCGAGTACGTGCTGCCCCGGCCGCGCTTCGTCGCGCTCGAGATCGCCTACGGGCCGCTCGCGTTCCTGGAGGACGTCGCGGGCGTCGTCCGCGAAGCGGTCGAGGGTCGGGACGTGATGCTCATCGCCTCGACGGATTTCTCTCACTACGTCCCCCCCGCGACGGCCGACCGACTCGACCATCTCGCGATCGAACAGATCCTCGCCCGGGACGCGCGCGGCCTCTACGACACCGTCCGCCGGCACGACATCTCGATGTGCGGCATCGCGCCCTCGACCGTGCTGCTCGCGGCGACGGCCTCGCGCCCCCTTGCCGGGCGCCTCTTGCGCTGGGGCCATTCGGGGGAAGTCGAGCCGATGCGAACGGTCGTCGGATACGCCGCGCTCACCCTGGACCGCGATCCCGCCGGCCCTTCCGCCGTCGGTTAAATAGCGCGCTCGGCTCGCCGCGCCCGTCGCACATGATCCTCTCGGACACGAAGATCCGCGCGGCGATGCGCGACGGGAAGATCGTGATCCGGCCGTACCGGCCGGACTGCCTCGGGACGAACTCGTACGACGTCCATCTCGGGCCCTACATCTCCGTGTACACCGAGCCGGCCCTGGACGCGCGGCGGCCGAACCCGGTCCGAGAGCAGCGGATCCCGAAGGACGGGTTCGTGCTGGTGCCGGGGCAGCTCTACCTGGGGGTGACCGAGGAGTACACCGAGACCCACGGTTACGTGCCGTTCCTGGAAGGCAAGTCGAGCGTAGGACGGCTGGGGATTGACATCCACTCGACGGCGGGCAAGGGCGACGAGGGGTTCTGCAACTACTGGACCCTCGAAATGAGCGTCAAACTACCGGTCCGGATCTATGCCGGCATGCCCGTGGGCCAGCTGATCTACTTCGAGATCTCGGGGCCGGTGGCACGGAGCTACAACGCGAAGCAGAGCGCCAAGTACCGGACGGTCTCCCGGCATCCGACTCCGTCGCGCATGCATCTGAACTTCGAGAGGACGGCGCACCGCCGCGCGTCCCCGCGCCGCACCGTCCGCTGAGCCGCGCGAGGGCCCGGGATTCCCGCTCGCGAAGCAACGGCCCCCGATCTCTCGCGCTCTGGCCTCCGTGTCCGGTTCTTCGAGATGCGATGGCCGCTAGGAGCCGATCTCCCAAGACAGCGACGAGACGGGGAGCGTCTCACTGAACTCCGTCAGGCCCCCGGCGATCGCCCATTCCTCGAACGGCGACGAGGTAGTCATCTTTCCCTTGATCTTGAGTTCCACCACGATCGGTCCGCTGGCGCTCGATATCTCAAAGACTTTCAAGGTCTCGGAATCGTGGTCGATCGCCGTGACCAGCCACTCGTTGCCGATGGAGACGAGGACCGTAGCGTTGAATTCGGAGTTCTTCGCCTTCGCGGCTTCGTCGAGCCACCAGTTGAACGACCACGAACCCGAGACGCCGTCGATCGTGATCGGATTGGACTCAGGATTCGAGCCGTTGGGACTGATCGAGATCAGGTCGACCGGGTAGGGACCGCTCGGCTCGGAGATCGCGGAGGCGCGCGGGCTGAACCCGATCTTCGTGGACTCGAGGCTGAACGCGAGCGTCGCGTTCGACCCCGAACCCCCGAGGAGGTCCGCCTGGACCGCCGTGGCCCCCTGGAGCACGATCGATCCGAACTCCTCGACCACGGTCTGGGCCCCGGCGGTCGAGTCCGGGTCCGCCGCGAGCACGAAGCCCGTGAGGTTCGTGTGGAAGGTGTCCCCGTCGGTCGCGTCGAGATAGAACGTGAACGATTCTGAGGTGAGGTTCGTGCTCCCGTTAAAGAGGAACCCCTCCCCGAACGACCAGCGATTCATCAGGAAGCCGTTGACCCCCTTGATCTCGACGCCCGGGAGGGCCGACCCGCCCGATGGCTCGACCGTGAGCAGGTACGCCGGGAACTGCGTCGTGGGGAGGGCGGCGACCGTGAAGGTGGGGGACGCGGCGTTGTAGTCCTTGTCATAGACGTTCACGGAGACGGGACCGGCCGAGGTGACCGGCACCACGAAATGGCAGGCGAATTCACCGAGGGAATTCGAGGTCTGCTGGCAGCCCACCGTCGTCGCTCCGAGCGTCGCCGTAACGAGCGACCGCGGCGCGAACCCCGAACCGTCGACGCTCACGGTCGCCCCGGGCTGGGCCGTGGTCGGGGACAGGTCGACGTCCGGGGCCACGATCTCGTAATGGGCGGCGGCTTCGCCATTGGAGCCGGTCGCATAGATCCGGTCGTAGAGAGCGTCCAGCTTCGCCGGGATCTTGAACGTGCACTCGAAGCCCCCGGTCGAGTTGGCGTGCAGGTTGTCGCAGACCCGGCTGGTCTGGTCGAACTCGGCGAAAAAGACGACGACCTCGACGCTGATCGAAGCGTCCGCCGTGTAACCGGAGCCCGTCAGCGTCGCGCTGATGCCCATGGGTCCGGCGATCGGACTGAGGGAGACGGCGGGCGTTGGCGGGCTCACGGAGGAGCACGTGAAGCTGGAGGCCGCGTAGTTTCCGTACGCGTCCTCCCCCCAGAAGTTGTAGGTCCCCGTCGTGAGCGTCGGGAAGGTGACGGAGCCGCTCACATTGCCGGTTGCGTTCGCCGGCACTTCTCCGAGGTAGTCGTAATCGGGATTCCCCGCCACCGGACCCACGTAGACATACGTCGGAACACCGGAGGCGTATCCACTGCCGGTGAACGACACGCTCGAACCGCCGCAACCCGGGTTGGCAGTCGCCGCGAACGAGGCGTTGCTGGATGTGACGGTGTAGGCGGCGGAGAGGTTCGCGAGGATGTTCGGGTCGTACGCCGTGAAGGTGTACGACCCCGCGCTCATATGGTCGTAGGCGGGCGCGAACTGCTCGTAGGCGCCGCCCGATTCGTTGATGTAGAACTCGGGATCGGACTCGACGTTGTAGCCCGGCACGGAGCTGTTCGTCATGTTGACCCAGGCCTGGTAGTCCGCGGGAAAGCCGGCGAGCGTCACGAAGATCGGCGCCCCGGGGGCCCCCGAGCTACTGCTGAGAGTGAGACTCGCTTCCTCGGACGCGGCTCTGCCGGCAAAGGAACCGTACTCGGCGTGT
>JASHUS010000175.1 GCA_030039865.1 Thermoplasmata archaeon | reverse complement strand
GCCCCCGTCGCCGGGGTTGCCGGCGATAGACCCGGACAGTCGATATACCGCGCCCGCGTTCGGATTCCGCGCGAGAGCTGATGGAAGTTCCCGAAGTCCATTACGCTCGGAGCAGCGATACGCGGATCGCCTACGAGGTCTTCGGATCCGGACCGGTCGACCTAGTCTACGGTCGGACCGCGATCTCGCATCTCGAGCTGGTCTGGGAGGAGCCGGCGGTCGCCGGTTACTTCCGCGATCTCGGGACCGTCGCTCGGGTCATCCTCTGGGACAAGCGGGGGGTCGGACTCTCGGATCGCGCGGTCGGGACCCCGACGCTCGAGGATCGGATGGACGACGTCCGCGCCGTCATGGACGCGGCGAAGAGCCGCCGGGCCGTGATCTTCGGCGCGACCGACACCGCGGCGATGGCCCTGCTGTTCGCCGCGACCTATCCGGAACGCACGCTCGGCCTCATGCTCATCGAGCCCACGGTCAAGGGATCCTGGGCCCCCGACTTTCCCTTCGCTCCGACGCGCGAGGAGGTCGAGGAGTCGATCCGGCTCTCCGAGGAGGATTGGGGGACCCGGGCCTACATCGATCGCACGCTCGCCACCCTGGCCCCGAGTCGGATCGACGATCCGGAGTTCAAACACTGGTACGGTCGGGTGATCCGATTCGGCTCGTCCCCCTCCGCGGCGGCGGCGCTCGCCCGGATGAACCTCGAGATCGACATTCGGGCCACCCTGCCGGCGGTCCACGTCCCGACGCTGATCATGAAGGCCCCCGGCGATCGGACCGTTCGCGAGGAGAACTCGGACTACGTCGCCGAACACGTGCCGGGGGCGCAGCTCGTGGCCATCCCGGGGCGGGACCACTTCTTCTGGGCGAACCCCGAGGCGCGGGCCGCTTCGCTCCGCGCCCAGAAGTCGTTCGTGACGGGGCTGCCGTCGAGCGTGCCCGACGAGGACCGGGTGCTCAAGTCCGTGGTCTTCGCGGACATCGTGGGCTCGACCCGGCTCGCCTCGCAGCTCGGGGATCATGGATGGAAGGAGCTCCTCGACTCGTTCTTCGCGGCGTCGCGCTCCGAGGCAAAGCGGTCGCGCGGGGAGGTCGTGAAGACCGTGGGCGACGGCTTCCTCGCGACGTTCGACGGGCCGACCCGGGCGGTCCGTTTCGCGGAGTCCGTCCGAGACCAGGCGCGGAAGCAGGGGCTGGTCCTTCGGGCCGGCGTCCACACGGGCGAGTGTCTCGTCTCGGACAACGACGTCGTGGGGATCGCGATCCACCTCGCGTCTCGGATCTGCGACTCCGCCGGCGGGGGCGAGGTCGTGACGTCGCGAACCGTCCGGGACCTCTCGGTCGGCTCGGAGGTCCGATTCGAGGAGCGCGGGGCCCAGCAGTTCAAGGGCGTGGAAGGGACCTGGGAGACCTTCCTGGCGGTCTAGGGTCGGGTCCCTCGGTCGGAGCCGTCAACGGGCGAACTCATGACGTTCCCGAAGGAGATGTTCTACACGACCCCGGTCCGGGGGCTCGATCGGCCGTTCCTGACGGCGGCGATCGTGCTCTGGGTCTTGGGCGGCCTTCTCCTGATCGCCGCGGTAGTGTGGGACTGGGTGGCGGCCGGCGGGTTCGGCGTCCTACTTCCCGTCGTGGGTCTCGTGCTCGCGCTGATCTACCGCTCGTCCGACGGCACGTACCACATGTGAGCCGGCGGAGCGACCCAGCTTGGGCCGCGAGCCTTACGCCGGCGTCGGCGCCGCCGTGAGACGGCGGACCGCGGGTCGGGCGTCGGGCTCGTCCTCGGGCCGCGAGCGGTCGAGGGCGACCTGTCCGATGTCCTGCGCGTACGCGATCGTCCGTTCGACCGACTCGAGGATGCGAGCCACCGCCGCGGCGGTCGCGGGTGGCATCGGGCTGCCCTTCACCGCGGGCAGGAGGCGGTCCGCGAGGGAGCTGCCCGAAGCGAGGAGCGCCTCGCCCATGTCGAGAAGGTCGTTGGCGACCAGGCCGTCGGGGGCGGTGAGTACTCCTTCGAGATGCTCCATCGCCTGGGCGTGGAACTGCCGGAGAGAGACCATCGGGGTGGAGCCCTGCGGCAGGTCGATCAACCGCCGGCCGGCCTCGCCGAGCACGACCGCGTGGTCGGCGATCCGCTCGAGGCTGCGTCCGATCGTCCAGTATCCGAGGAGGTCGGGGCTGCCCTCGCCCGCCTCGATGCGGACGGTGAGCAGGCGCTGGAGGTACCAGGCTTCGCGGTCGATCTCGTCGTCCCGCCGCTCCCAGGCCCCGTCCTCACCGAACGGGATCCGGGTCCAGCTGTCCACGGCCTCGCGGTGGAAGTCGACGACGAGCCGGCCCATCCGGGCGACCCGCTGCTCGAACGGGATCGGGTTCTGGTAGGCGAGGTCGTGGAGCCGCACCAGGTTCCCCTCGTCCGAGACGATCTCGGGCTGGCGGGTCCGGCGGCAGAACGTGCGGATAACCTCCCGGGTCGTGGGGCGCAGGCTCGGGCGCTCCCGGATCA
>JASHUS010000174.1 GCA_030039865.1 Thermoplasmata archaeon | reverse complement strand
TTCCCCCAGCTGCCGGTCGAACTCGCTCATCCGATCCGGGGAGAGCCCGGCCCACCGGGCCACGCGCTGCGCCCCTTCGCGCGCCTTCGTGACATGGCCCCGCTCGGCCGTCCGGAGCGACTCTTCCGCCTTGACGAGCCGAGCGACGGGCGTCGCCCAGTTCCCGTCGGCCGGAGGTTGGGCGAGCTGCTCGAGCTCGGTACCGATCTCGGACGGGACCGCGATCCCGAGGCCCGAGAGGCGCCCGAGCGAGGCGACCGTGCGCTTGCGACGCTCCTCGAAGTTCGAGGGGACGCTCTTCGCGAGGTAATCGAGGAGGTTCCGCGCCCCGGACTCGACGCCCTCCCAATCCGAACGTCGCGCGAGCTCCCGGATCGACTGGAGGCGTTCCGCGGCGCCGGTGGGCGCGATCGAGAGCGCGTCGAGGCGCTCGAGCTGCTCCTCGGCGTCCTTCAGCGCGGCCTCCGCGGCCTGCCGCTGTTTCTTGAGCGCCTCGGCCTTCTCCTGCAGGATGCGCGTGAGGCGGGACGAGGGAAGCGACCCCACGCCTCCCGAACCGGTCGTAGCTCCGCCTCCTAGACCCGGCCCTCCCGACAAATGACGTCGGCGGGCCCGGATACTCGTTTCATGCCGGGTCTCCCATATTATTCCTCTTGCGAACGATAAAACCCGGTGCCCCGGTAGCGCGGTCGGGGTCCATATCCTTCACGTTCCAGCCGGGCCGCGGCCCGGGCCCGGTCTCGGGCGGTCGGACGGACTACGTCCGCGTGATCCGTCGCTTGCCCATCGCGTCCAGGTACTGGACGTCCGAGCCCGGCGTCAGCTGGCCCTTGGTCTCGGCGTCGAGCGGGAGGCTGAACGTCTCGTACGTCTCGAGGTCCATCAGCTGCACCTCGGCGTCGGTCAGCGACAAGACCTGCGCCTGGCGCTTCCCGATCATTGGGACCTGGACCTTGTGTTTCACCGGGAAGACGACGCTCCGCTTGCCGCCATCGAAGAGTCCCACCGCGTCGATCCGGGCCTTCGCCTCGCCGTGCTTCCCCGGTTTCGACGTCTGGATGCTCAGGATCCGGCAGGGCTCGTCGTCGATGAGCATGTACCGGCCCTCCTTGAGCTCGCGGACCTCCTGCTGCGTCCACGCCATCGGTGCGCCCTTCCGGTCGCTCCGGAGCGAGCGGGTCCCTTAAGGGTTGCCGGACAGGGCTCGGAGCTTTCGCCGGCCGGACGACAGGGTTTAACCGTCCCGGACCTCATTCTCTGTCGAGAGGACATTCGCTCGGTCATTCATGGCGGTCTCGGACCAACCGTTCGAGCCGGCGATCCTCGAGGAGGAGGCGCGCGGGCTCTGGCGGGCGCGGCAGCTCCCACCGGCCGGCGGCGCGCTCGGTCCCCGGGACGCGCCCGAGGTGCTCCAGTTCGAAGGTACGTTCACCTCCGGCGATCCCGAGACGCTCGTCGTGCAGCGGGCGGTAGCCGCGGACGTCGACGCGCGCTATCTCGCGCTGGCCGGACGTCGCGCCACGGGCACGCTCCGCTACGAGGCCACGGCCTCGAGCGGTGCCGGGCCCCCCGGGATTGGCCCCCTGCTCGAGCGACTCGGAGTATGGACGGGGGGCGACGGGACCGCGGGCTGGGACGACAAGCCGCGCCACGCCCGGGTCGAGGCGCTCGTCGGACGGCTCGCCCATCAAGGCGCCCTGGTGTGCCGTGACTTGCCGCTGCGAGCTTGCCCGGCGTGCGGCGAGCCGCGGAGCCCCGAGCGGATCATCTACCAGGAGGAAGAAGGCGACGCCTACCTCGTCGAGTTCGGGGTCCCGCTCGACGGCCGGCCCGTCCGGGCGCTCGTCTGGGTCGACGCCCCCTGGCGTCTCCTCGGCACCAGTGCGCTGCTCGTGAACCCGACCGCGACGTACGTCGTGGCGAGGTATCGGCGCGGCGAGCGCGTGACCGAGGTTCTCACCTCGCGATCGTCGCTCGATCGGCTGCAGGAGTGGGTTCCCCGCTCGACCTTCGAGATCGTCGAGGAGCGCCCCGGAAAGTCGCTCGACGGGCTCGCCTACGAGTATCCGCTGACGCACGAGTTCCCGACCGGTGGGACGCTCGATCCCCCGAGCGGGACGATCCTCGCGGTCGCGGACGTCACCGACACGGGGACCGGCATCGTGACGCTCGTGCCGGGGCACGGAAGCACGGATGCCGAGATCGCGGAGTCGCGGGGTGTGGCCGGCTGGCCGCTCGTGACGCCGCGCGGGCTGCTCGATCCGACGCTGATGCACAAGTATGCCGGTCTCGACCTCGCGACGGGCAGCGACTTCATCCTGCGCGACCTGGACGAGAGCGAGTCGATCTTCGCGCGACTGCGCGTCCGGCGGGGCGTGCCGCACTGCTCCGTCTGCGGGAGCGCGATCGTCTGGGTCCCCGGACGCGCCTGGTGCCTCGAACCGGGGCGGCTCCCACCGGAGCGCCTCGCGGCCTACTCCCGCATCCTGCCCGGGGCACCCCCGCTCGACCGCATCGAAGTCGCGCCGTGGCCGGTGAGCCAGAGCAGCCGCACCAGCGATGAGGACGCGATCGCGCTGCTCGAGTGCTCGCGGTGCGAGCGCCTCGACACGCTCGGCGGGGCGTCGAAGTGCCGGTGCGGCGGCCCTCGCTACCCGGTGCGGCGCCGCCTGATCCCGTCGGCGGCGGGGGCGTTCGCGGCGTGGGCGCGACCCGAGCCGTTCCCGTCGCCCGCCACGGTCCGACTGTTCGTCGGTGAGCGCCGGCGGGTGCCCACCGTCGTGCACCACCTCATGGGCAGCGCGGGGGTCGACGCCGACCTCACCGATCTCGGGGTCTCGATCCTGGCCACGATCCCCGACCAGCCGCTCGACGAGCTCGTGAAGGCGAACGGGGCGGACGCGGTGCGCGCCGCGTTCGTGCGCACCGGCGCGCTCGGTCGATCGACCGGCGGTTTCCCCGAAGCGTGCCGCGCCGAGCGCGGCCGGCTCGCTCGCCTGTGGTCCGCGGCTTGGGCGGCGAGCGCCGGGCTCGACCCGACCACGAAGGCCAACTTCGCGCAGCCGATCGCGGGAGCGCTCGACGAACTCGAACGCGAGGACCGCGCCCTGCTCGCGCGCTGGGAGAAGGAGCGCGTGCTCGTACTCGCCGCCTACGAGCGCCATGACGCGGTCACCGCGCTTCGCCGCCTCGGCCGATTCCAGGAGACCGACCTCGCGCTCTATCGTCGCTGGGTGCACCCCCGGGTCGCCCTGGCGGGGACCCCCCCGACCAAGCGGGCCGCCCTGCGAACGCTGGTCGCTGTCCT
>JASHUS010000173.1 GCA_030039865.1 Thermoplasmata archaeon | reverse complement strand
CGCGTGCGGGAGATCCACTTCTTCGAGGAGCACACCTGCCAGGTCGACGAGCCGACCGCGACCGAGCGGGTGCGGTCGAACCGCGCGGCGTTCCGCGCGATGGCCGACGCCTACGCCCTCCCGTACCTCGCGGTCCGTCGACCGGAGTGGGACAAGTTCCCGGGTGCGTTCTATTCGATCGCGCTCGACATCCCGGTCGGTGAAGGGCGGACGCTCCAGATCGGGAGCATCCACCACTACCGGGAGAATTTCTCCGGTCCCTACGGCATCCGGTACGAGGCCGCCGACGGGCGCCAGGCGCTCGTGCACCAGACGACGTTCGGGCTCTCCGAACGGCTCCTCGGCTCGATCGTCGCGGTCCACGGCGACGCGAAGGGCGTCGTCTTCCCGAGCGCGGTCGCTCCGTACGAGGTCGTGATCGTCCCGATCCCGAGCGCGGGCTCGGGCGAAGCGGTCTCGCTCGCGGCGCGGAACCTCGCGGAGGCGCTCGAGACGGACGGGCGGCGGGTGCATCTCGACGACCGGGACGACCGGCCGGGGGCGAAGTACTACTACTGGGAGCTGCGCGGCGTGCCGATCCGGCTCGAGGTGGGCCGGCGCGAGGCCGAGAGCGCGATCGCGACGGCGGTCGACCGACTCGGCCGCAAGGCGACGGTCCGGTTCCACTCCGCCGCGGCCGACGTCGCCGAGCGGCTCCGGGAGTACGACCAGGCGGTCCGCGAACGGGCGGACGCCGCGTTCCGCGACTCGATATCGGTCGCCCGCACGCTCGACGAGCTCACCGGCTCGGACCGGGTCCGGCTCATCGGCTGGTGCGGAACGGAGGAATGCGGCCATCGCATCGAGACCGCGATCGACGGTGCGCTGCTCGGGACCCCGGAGGAAGGGCTCCCCATCGAGGTGGGCGCTCCGCCCCCGTGCGTGGCCTGCGGGCGCGCGAGCGACACGCGATGGGCGGTCGCGGGCCAGCCGCTCTAGCGTCCTCGATCTAGCGGGGCGGCGCGACCGGCGCCGGCGGGTTCGGCAGCATCAGCCACATCCCGGCGAGACCGAACAGCAAGAGCGTGATCGTGACCGCGTAGACGCCGTTGTCGAGCCAGACGCCGAACGAGACCCCCCACCACACGTAGAAGGCGACCGCGAGGACGACCAGCGACGCGAACCCCCAGAACGTCACCTGGCGGGAGATCGAAGTGTCGGCGAGCCGCGGCGGGGCGGCGATCGACGCGGCGGAGTCGTCGTCGGGCATCGCGGCCCGCCGACCTGGGGGGCGTTAGATAACCCTTACGGCGAGCAGGTCGAGCCCCGTCCCCGTCCGTCGGCATATCTTAACCCCGGGGCGTGCTTCAATCCGGTGGATGGCCGAGCGCTCGGATTCCGCGGGTCCGGGCGGCCGGGGCGGCACCGGGTCGCTCACCGCGCTGACCGCCGAACAGAACCGGATCCTCGCGTACGCGAGCGCGATCGGTCCCGAGTTCGAGTTCCCCCTGCTCGTCGCCGCGATGGGCGCGCCCGAGGAAGAGCTCGCGGAGGAGGTTGAGCGGCTCGTCCACTTGGGGCTGCTGCGCGAGCGCCCCGGCGGGGAGCGGTTCGCCTTCGCGGAAGAGGATGCCCGGGCGCGGACGTACCGCTCGCTCACCGAGAGCCGCCTGCGCGTACTGCACCGGAAGATCGCGGAGGTGCTCGAGACGATGTACCCGAACCCGCCCCCGCCCGTGATCGAGGAGCTCGGGCGCCACTACTTCCTCGGCAAGGTGCCCGAGAAGTCCTACCAGTACAACCGGCGGGCCGCCGAGATGGCCCAGGCGGCCGGGGAGCCCGAGGCCGCCGCCCACCATCTCGAGCGGGCGCTCGTCGACCTCGGCGGGCTGCCGGGCGACCGACGGCGGGAGCAGGCGGAGGTCGCCGAGGTGCTCGGGGACCTCTACTTCTCCACGGGGAAGTTCACCGCGGCCGACCGGTCGTACGGGGAGGCGCTCGAGCGGCTCGGGACCGACGAGCCGCGGATCCGCGCGTCGCTCCTCCTCGCGCGGGCCGAGATCGCGCGGGAGAACCTCGACGAGGCGGGCGCGGAGCGCGGGGCGCTCGCGGCCCAGGAGCTGTTCGAGAAGGTCCACGACCGCCTCGGCGTCGCGCAGACGTACCGGGTGCTGGGCCGACTCGACTTCCAGCGGGGCGCCTACCGCGAGGCGCTCGACGAGAGCATGCGGGCGCTCGAGGAGCTCGGACCGGTGCGGGAGCTCCGGTTCCTCGGCCGACTGTCCATCGACATCGGCAACTCCTTCGCGCTGCTGGGTCCCGAAGTGCGCTCGGTCGCCGTCGAGTGGTACGAGCGGGCGATCGAACGACTGCGCGAGGTCGGCGACTGGGTCGAGCTGGCCCGGGCCTACCACAACCTCGGCGTCGCGCTCGGGGAGACCCGGCCCCAGGACGGCCTCGACTTCCTCGAGCGGGCCCGGGACGCCGCGGAGCGGGCCCACGATGCCCGCTCCGTCGGGCGCGCGCTCCTCTCCGGCGTCGAGCTCCGGATGGCCCTCGGGGAGATCGAGGAGGCGGAGCGGGACAACGAGCAGGCGGGTCGCGTCCTCGAACGGCTCGGCGACTCGCTCGGGCTCGAGCTCGTCGCGCTCAACCGTGGCCAGATCGCCGAACGCCAGGGTCAGTGGGACGACGCGGCCGCCGCGTACGGCCAGGCGATCGAGGCGTGCCGCAAGTTCAACCTGCCCGCTGACGAGGCGGAGGCGCAGTTCTTCCTCGCGCGGCTTCGCTTCAAGACGCGCGACCTGGACGGGGCCCGGGAAGCGTTCCGGGTCGCCGTTCGGCTGGGCCTTCCTCAGGCGCGCCCCGCCCTCGTCGGACCGTTCGAGGAGCTGGCCCGGCAGCTCGACGAACCGTCCGCGATCGCACCCCCCGACGAGGGGGCCCGGAGCGCCGACCCGGACGCGGTCCCCGACGGCAGACCATTATAAGGCCGGACCAAGCATTTCGTTCGGATGGCCGGGGCGCGCGCCGCCGACGGCGCGGCATCGTCGCCACTCTTCGGGCGCGAGGACCTGCTCGAAGAGGCCGAACGCCTGCTCGAGCGGGCGGCCGCCGGTACCGGCGAGGGGCTCCTCCTCACCGGCTCGGCGGGATCGGGCAAGAGCCACGTCCTCCGGGCGGTCCGGGACCGGGCCGCGTCGCGCGGTTACCGGCTCCTCACCGGGCGCGCGCTCCCCGAGGAGCTTCCGCCGCCGTTCTCGCTGCTGCGCGATCTCCTGGGTTCGAAGGTCGAGGACGAGACGTTCGTCGCGCCGGTCGGTCCGGACCCGGCGCCGCTCCCGATCTTCCTCGCCCCGATCGCCGCCACCGAAGTCGACGAGCCGCGCCGCCCCGCCGCGACCCGGTCGACCGCGGCCCAGGACGAGCTCGACCGCATCCTCGCCCCGTTCGGGCGGAGCGCGATCGAGGGGCTCGGCGCCGCCCGGGAGGTCCTGCTCGGCCGGCTCGTCGACCACGTCCGCTCGCTCGCGGCCGATCGGCCGCTCCTGCTCGCGATCGACGACCTCCAGCTCGCGGACCCCTCGTCCCTCGAGTTCCTCGAGCGGTTCGCGCGCGAACTCCCGACCGTCCGCGCGGCGATCGTCGCGACGCTCGACTCGGGCGCGGGCGCCGCCGAGCGGACCCGCCCGGTGCTCGAGGTCCTGAGCCATTCGCCCGCGTTCCGGTCGGTCGCGATCCGCCCGCTGACGCTGCCCGAGTCGACCGAGTTCGTCCGCTGGATCTTGGGCGGCCGCGCGCCCGACCCGCAGGACGTCACGCGCTGGCACGCGCAGACGGAAGGGAACCCGCTGTTCCTGGAGCAGCTCGTGCGCGCCTCGACCGGATTCGGTCCGTCGCACCGGGCCGCCCCGGTCGGCGGGGGGCGGAACATCACGGAGATCCTCGTCACGCGCGTCCGGACGCTCCCCGAGAACGATCGGCGGGTGCTGACCTACGCGGCCGTGCTGGGCAAGGAGTTCAGCTTCGCGGACCTCGCGGCGGTCGCCGGCCTCGGCGAGGAGCGCGTCACGGAGAGCCTCGACCACCTGGTCCAGAACGCGCTCGTCCGGGAGAAGGGGCGCGAGGTCTACGAGTTCGTCTCGGAGGCCGTGCGAACGAGCGTCTACGCGGACCTGACCGAGACGCGCCGACGGATCCTCCATCTCAAGGCCGGCCAGGCGCTCGAAGCGCTCGGCTCGGGCCGGGAATCGGAGCTCGCGCGCCAGTTCTACCTCGGCCGCGACAACGAGCGCGCGGTGAAGTACAACGTCGAGGCCGCGAACCGGGCGGTGCGCGCGTTCGCGTTCGAGACGGCGGTCGCGCACCTCGCCCGCGCGCTGGAAGCGGAGCGCCGGCGGGTCGAGCGCGACCCGGGCGTCGAGATCCGGCTCCTCACCGACGAGGGGCGGATCCTGAGCGAGATGGGCAACCTCCGCCAGTCGGAAGAGATCCTCGGCGAGGCGGTCACGCTCGCCCGGTCGAAGACCGGCCACGACCTCGAGCTCAGCCGCGCCCTCCT
>JASHUS010000172.1 GCA_030039865.1 Thermoplasmata archaeon | reverse complement strand
AGCTCGAGACCCGGCCGCTCGACGCGTTCGCCCCCCCGGCCGCCGACGAGGGCGGCACGAGCGAGGACGCGCCGTCGTGCGCGGTGTGCGGCGGGATCATGGTGCGTTCGGGCACGTGCTACGCGTGCACCGTGTGCGGCTCCACGAGCGGCTGCTCGTAGGCCGGGGTCGGACCCCTACGGGTTCGGCGCCGTCGTGGACTCGGGCGCCGCGCGCGCCGCGGGAGCGGACGCGGGCGTCGTGGGTCCGGCGAGGGTCCCGTCGGCGAGGAACCGGTAGTTGCGGAGACCGATCGCGAGCAGCATCCCGACGAGCGCCATCGCCGCGGTGATGCTGAAGAGGAGCTGGAACCCCAAGATCTGGTACGTCGGCTCCGGTACCCCGACCGTACCCATCGGCGTGTTCACGGTGACCAGGATCGTCGTCATGAAGCTCGCGGTCACCGTCGCCGCGAGGACCGGGCCGATCGCGCTGCCCAAGTTCCGGAACGTCTGATTCATCCCGGTCTGGATGCCGAGCTCCTCGCGCTTGACGGAGAGGACGATGATGTTCGACATCGCGATCAGCACCGCGACGTTCCCGACGAGCGCCGGGATCGCGAAGACCATGAGGTCCCAGTAGCTCGCGTTGACGAACGCGAGACCGAGCGCGCCGATCCCCATCACGGCGAACCCGGTCATCATCACGGGCTTCGGACCCAGCTTGCCCACCATGCGGCCCCAGACCGGGGCGAGAGCGAGCATCCCGAGCGAGGACGGGACCGAGACGAGTCCCATCTGGAACTCATTGAGGTCGAAGCCGGGCTTGAGCGGGTACTCGACGAGGATGACGAGTCCGATGAAGACCAGGAACATCCCCATGCCGACGAAGATCCCGTTCACGTTCGAGATCCAGATGTTCCGCTGCTTCAGCGCGGTGAACGAGACGACCGGGTACTTCGCGCGGGGCTCCCAGACGAGGAAGAACGCGAGCGCGACGATCGCGATGATGAAGAACTGCGGCACGCCCCAGGCGACGCCCGCGAAGTGGACGGCCGAGAAGTTCGACCAGCCCCAGTACGATCCCTCGGTGATCGCGAACATCGCCGTCGCGAGCGCGATCCCGAGGCTCGCGATCCCGGGGAAGTCGATCGGAGCGTCCAGCTTCGTCGGCGATTCCCGCAGGATGAAGTAGGCGAGGACCGCCACCGCGATCGCGACCGGGACGACGGTGTGGTAGGTCAGCTGCCAGCCCCAGTTGTAGGCGATGTACCCGCCGCCGACCAGCCCCAGGGAGGCGCCCGCGGCGAACATCGCCGCGACGATCCCCTGCGCCTGGCCGACGCGCGCGGCCGGGAAGACCTCGGGGAGCATCGCGAACGCGAGCGGGAACATCCCCATCCCGAGGCCCTGGAACGCGCGGATCCCGATCAGGACGTAGATCTGGTTCGCCCGATCGACGCCGAACGCCGCGCCGATGTTCGGCGAGAAGCCGGCGAGCCCCACGGCGACCGCGTAGAGGCTCATCACCAGGACGAGCATCCGTTTCTTGCCGTACTTGTCGCCGAGCTTGCCGAAGATCGGGGTCGCGACCGTTCCGACGAGGAGGTACGCCGAGACGATCCAGACGACGGTCGTCGCGGGGGCGTTGTCGAAGAAGATGACGAACGACTTGAACGCCGGGATCACCATCGTCTCGACGTAGGTGACCATCAGCGCCATCACCGCGAAGATGATCAGCACGTTGCGCGCCGCGCGGGCGTCGAAGGGCGTGCCCGCGGCGGTCAGCGCCGGCGCGTGGGCGTTCGCGCTCACGCGCGCGCCTCCGCGGCGGCCCGTTCGGTTTGCTCGTTCAGTTGCGCCGTCAGCGTGCGCATCGTCCGCACGGTCGCCGTAAGGTCCGTGGACGGTACGCGGCTCAGCGCTTCGCGGAGCGAGCTGTCGAACCGTCGCCACACCGACTCGAGGACTCGACGGCCGCGCGGGGTGACCCCGAGCACGACTTGACGCCGGTCCTTCTCGGAGTGGCGTCGCTCGACGAAGCCGAGCTCGACGAGCGAATCGATCGCGGCGGTGCAGGCCGCGGGCGTCACGCCCAAACGCCGGGCGAGCTCGCTCGGATGGCGGCTCGCGCCGCGATCCAGGTGATGGAGCGCCCAGAAGGTCGCCGGCATGAGCCCCTCCCCGACGACGAACGGGGTGAGGCGGGTCTTGATCGCGTGGGAGACGTCCCGGATCGGCTCGAGGAGCTCCGATTCGACGGCCTCGCACAGGGGGGAGGGGTCCGCTCGGGCGCGCATAGTTCGTTCCTTCGCTAAATATTTAGATTATTTAACAATATCAGGGCCGAACGATTCACGAACCGAATTAAGAGGCGTCCGTCAGGCGAGCGCGTACCGGGCGAGCTCGACCAGATCCCGCACGGTAGGGCCGGCCGATGCCGTTCCCGGCCTCCCCCACACCGCTCGTACGGCCCCGCGCGGGAACGCCGGATCCGCGCCGGACTCCCGGGACTCGAGGCGCGGTAGCTGCCCGCGTCGATCGATCTCGAGCAGGACGAGGAGCGCGCCCACCGGTCCCGCTTCGACCTCGAGGCCGCCGCCGGGCGCCCGCCCCCAGGACTCGACGCGGGCCTCCTCGTCGTTGAGGTGGGCGATCCGCGCCCGGCGCCGAGGTCGTGTCGTCGCGCCGCCCGTCGCGGGGCGCCACGCGATCCGCGTCCCGGCGGACCGGAACCGCTCGAGGAGTCCGGAGTCGATCGGCAGGATGTCGTCCGTCAATTTCCGGGTCCCCGACGGCGCCACATCAGGCAGTCCGGCCGCACCGAGCACGGTCCGCAGACGGCGAGGTCGCGACGCTTCGGGCAGTCGCCCGAGATGCCGGTGTGGCAGAGCACGAAGTCGTACTTCACCGGGTCGATCGGCTCGAGCCGGCGCAGCGCCTCGCTGACCTCCTCGACCGCGGCCCAGGAGCGGGTCCGGCGATGGGTCAGCCCGAGATGGTACGCGATCCAGTGGACGTGCTGGTCGAGTGGGATCTTGAGCTCGCCCGTCGGGATCCGCCGCCAGGCGCCGAGGTCGGGGTAGCCGGGGCGGACCATCCAGCGCACGAAGAGCGTCAAGCGCTTGCACGGACTCCTCGGCGCGTCGAACGGGCTCGGGAAGAGGATAGGATACCCGGGCGGAGCGGGGCCGGTTCCGCGCAATACGTGGGCGAGGGCGTCGAGGCCCCCCACGAATCCGTCCGTCTCCCAGCCCGCCAGGAACGCGGACTCGAGCGAGTCGTGGCGTCGATAGTACGCCGTCAGCACGTCCGCGAGGTGGTTGAGCTGGTCCCCCCGGATCCAACGGTGCTGGAACGAGGCGAGCGCGCGGCGGCGCGCGGCGCGGTGCGCGGGGTCGACGAGGCGGGCCATGTCGCCGTCGACCCGGGCGGCGAGGTCTCCGATCGCGCCCCGGATCGCGGTCGTGTTGCCGATCGCGAGCGTCGCGCCAAAGATCCCGGCGATCTCGGCCCGCCGGGGGTCGCGGGCCAGCGGGCGGATCACCGAGATCGGATCGTCGGCGAGCGACCGGTCGAAGGCGAACCGTCCGTAGAGCGCCCGCAGATGCGCCGGGAACTCGGGCGTCGGGTGGTGAGAGGACACGACGTCGAGGACGACCGCCGTCGCGGATTTACCGTTGACCTCGCCGACGGACGGGCCGGCCGGGGCCGCTCTTAAGCCGGACCGCGTTCGGCGGCGCGATGCCGTCCAACGCGGAGGCGGCGGAGATCTTCCGGAACATCGCGGACCTGCTGGACGTCCTCGGCGAGCGGTTCAAGCCCGAGGCGTACCGTCGGGCGGCCCGCTCGATCGATACGCTGACCGAGGACCTCGCTCAGATCGCGGCCCGCGACGAGCTCGACACGATCCCGGGCGTCGGCGAAGCGATCGGAGAGAAGATCCGCGAATACCTCGGGACCGGTCACATCGCCTACTACGACCGCCTCCAGAAGGACGTGCCGCCGGGGGTCGTCGAGATCATGCGACTGCCCGGGCTCGGTCCGAAGACGGCCCGCCGGTTCTGGACCGAGCTCGGCGTCGGCGGCCCCCCGGAGCTCTCGGACGCGATCGCGGCGGGCCGGCTCGACTCCCTGAAGGGATTCGGTCCCCGGAAGATCGAACTGATCCGCGAAGCGCTCGCGACCGCGAAGGCGGTCCCGGGCGGAGGGGCGCGCCTCCCGATCGACGAGGCGTACCCGACCGCGATGCGCATCCTGAAGGCGTTGCGGGAGCGCTCGCGGCACGATCGCGTCGAGATCGCCGGCAGCTTCCGGCGGCGGCGCGAGACCGTCGGCGACCTCGACATCCTCGTGACCTCCGACGAGCCCGAGCGCGTCTTCGACACGTTCTCCTCGCTGAGCGACATCCGCGAGGTCCAGCAGCGGGGGACGACGAAGGAGACCGTCTTCCTGAAGAGCGGCCTCCAGGTCGATCTCCGCGTCGTCGACCCGCGTTCGTTCGGCGCGGCGATGGTCTACTTCACCGGCTCGAAGGACCACAACGTCCGGTTGCGGACGATCGCGCGCGACCGGGGGCTCAAGGTCAACGAGTACGGCGTGACGCGGGGCGAGGAGATCGTGGGCGGCCGCACGGAGGAGGATGTCTACGCGGCGCTGAGGCTCGCGTGGATCCCCCCCGAACTCCGCGAGAATCGGGGCGAGATCGAGGCGGCCGCCCAGGGCCCGCTCCCGCCGCTCGTCGAGGAGGCGGACGTCGTCGGAGACCTGCACGTGCATCTGTCCTCCGAGGGCGGCGCGTCGGAGGTCGATCGATTCGTCGCCGAGGCGCGGCGACGGAAGTACCGGTACTTGGGCCTCATCATCGCCCGTTCGACCGCCGGCAGCCCACCCTGGATCGCGGACGACCGCGTGCTGAGCCATCTCGCGTCGATCCATCCGACCGGACTCGAACTGCTCCGCGGCGTCGAGATCGCGCCCGGGGCGTCCCTGCCGACCCTACGGAACGTATCTCCCGAGTACGTCGTCCTCCCGGCCCGCGACGCGGGGACCGGCCCCGGTCCAACGGCTTCCGGAGGCCCCCCGATCCGGCTCATCGCGCACTTCTCGACCGGCCCGGACCGGACGGTGGGCATCCACCCGTGGATCGAGCGGGCGAAGTCCACGGGCGCGGCGGTCGAAGTGGGCCCGGGCATGGATCGGCTGGACTCCAATGCCGCGCGGATGGCGCTCGAGGCGGGGGTTCGACTCGCGATCGCTACGGGCCTCGGCGCGGATCCCGAGGACCCCACGCTTCCGATCGCCCTCGGTTTCGCCCGGCGCGCCGGCGCGGGCGTGAGCGGTGTGGCGAACGCGGGCGCGGCGGAGGGGGGCGGGGCCCGGAGATCTAGACCCGGCCGGTAGGTCCCGCGGGAGCGAGGCGCCGGCCGCCCGAGATCGCGGTCGAGTCCGCCGACCGCAAAGTGAGGCAGCTCGTGCAGCGGTGCATCGCGGGCGTCAGCCCGTGCCGCCAGTAACAGTCCGCGCAGAGCGGACGGCCGCAGCCCCAGCAGAGCGGAGGAGCTCCGGTCGAACCCACGGGGTGGGAGCAATTCGCGCAGGTCGGCGGCGCGCCGGGGGCCCCGACGCGGTAGGCCGGGGGCTCGGGCAAGCGCAGGTGGGGAACGGTGGCGGGCCGAGCTGGTGCAGGGCCCACAGGGTTCCCGGCACCCGGCCGCCGGGGGTTCGTCTCGGACACCGGCCGCTTCATCCCGGCTCCCCCTTTTTTAAGCTAGGTCCAATGCGAATTTTGCCACTGGAACCGGAACTTGATGTATTCTCGGCCCGCCGGTCGATGGCATGTCGGACGGCACGGCCTACCCGCAGGCCCGCCATCGGGCACCTCCCGCCCGGCCGAACCCGGCCGCCCTCGTCGAGTCGAAGCGGTCGAACGCCGCGATCCCCGTGGTGATCGTTCTCGCGGGGGTCGGCCTCTACTTCGGCCGGTACACCTTCCTCATCCCGGGCCTTCTCGGCCTGCTCCTGTTCGTGACCGGTTTCTCGTTCCTCTCGACGCGGGTGAACCCGCTGAGCGCGCACTTCTACCTCTCCCGCAAGCCGTCCTGGCTGGCCGTCGGGATCGTCTTCCTCGGAGCCCTGATCCTGCTCGCGGACGCGTACGCGCTCTTTGAGCGCACGCTCGGCTCGTTCGGCCTGCACGCGTAGCGGAGGGACCGCCCGGCTAGGCGGCGACCATCCGCTCGAGCGAGCGGCGGGCCCTCGCCGCCGTCTCGGGCGGCACGTCGATGACGTAGCGTCCGAACTTGAGCGAGTCCCGGACGTCGGCGAGCGTGATCTCCTTCATGTACGGGCAGATCGCGCCCGCGTCGATCGGGTCGAACCGGCTCCCGGGGTTCAGCTTGCGCATCCGGTGGAGGATTCCGACCTCGGTCGCGACCAGGACCTCGGGGGCGCGGGTCTCCTCCGCGAACCGGATCATCCCGTCGGTCGACAAGACCCGGTCCACGTACGGGAGGGCCTGGCTCGCGCAGCCGCACTCCGGGTGCGCGATGATCGGAGCCCCCGGATGTTCCGCCCGGGCCCGGTCGAGCGCCTCGGGCCGCATCTTTGCGTGGACGGGGCAGTCGCCGACCCACAGGTGCATCGTGCGGCCGGTCTTCCGCCGCACGTAGTCGCCGAGGAACATGTCGGGCAGGAAGAGGATCTCGCGGCCGGCGGGGACGTTCTCGACGACCTTCACCGCGTTCGAGCTCGTGCAGCAGTAGTCGGCCTCCGCCTTGACGTCGGCCGACGTGTTGATGTATGCCACGACGACCGCGTCGGGATGATCGGCCTTCCAGGCGCGGAGGTTCTCGGCGGTGATCGAGTCGGCGAGCGCGCAACCCGCCTTCAGGTCGGGCAGGAGGACGGTCCGTCCGGGGTTCAGGATCTTCGCGGTCTCCGCCATGAACCGCACCCCCGCGAAGACGATCACGGGCCGGTCCGACTCCATCGCCTTGCGGGAGAGAAACAGCGAGTCACCGACGAAGTCCGCGACGTCCTGGACCTCGGGCCGCTGGTAGTTGTGCGCGAGCAGCACGGCGCTGCGCTCCTCCTTGAGCGCCCGCACCTCCTCTTCGAGCGACATCGGCGACCCCCGGCGGTTCTAGCCGGCGGGGTGTTTTAAGCCGGCCCTAACGCGCGGACCGTCAGGTGGAACGGGAGCGCGACGGCCGAGTGGGTGAGCGATCCGAGGCTCGCCGCGTCGGCGCCGACGGAGCGGTACCGGCCGAGCCGCCGGGCGTCGAGGCCGCCCGAGAGCTCGATCCGGCGACCCCGCCGGAGCCCGGCGCGCTCGAGCCCCCGGACGATCGCGCGCGCCCGGGCCGGCGACGTGTTGTCGAGGAGAAGGCGATCGGCGCCCGCCCGCGCCGCCGCGACGGCCTCCCGGACCGTCCGCACCTCCACCTCGACCTCCTCGCCCGGACGAGCGGCGCGACGGCCACGGCGCACGGCCTCGCCGACGGGAACCAGCGCGAGATGGTTGTTCTTGATCAGGATCGCCGCGGCGAGGTCCCGGCGGTGGGGCCGTCCGCCCCCGTGCACGACCGCCGCCTTCTCGAGATCCCGCAACCCGGGTAGCGTCTTCCGCGTCGCCCACACCTCGAGCCGACCGGGGGCCGCACGGACCGCGCGGTCGGTCGCGGTCGCGACGCCGCTCGCGTGCATCAGGAAGTTGAGCAGGGTCCGCTCGACCGCGAGGATCTGGCGCGCGTCGCCCGAGAGGCGGGCGACGACGGTACCCGGCGCGACCCGGGACCCGTCGGCCCGGGCGCGGGTGAGCGCGAGATGCGCGCGGCGGGCGATCGCGCGGACCGCCTCCATGCCGGAGAGGATGCCTGACGCCTGGGCCGTGACGATCGCTTCCGCCGGGATCGGGGCCCGGAGGAGCGCGCGGGTCGTTCGGTCGCGTCCCGTTCGATCCTCGGCGAGCGCGCGACGGACGAGCGCGTCGAGCCCGCTAGTCGGGCGGCGCGTCCCCATCCGAGCCTTCCCCCGCGTTCTCGAGCGCCCGCTCCAGCCGGTCGAGGTCGGCGACGACGTCGGGGCGGAGGGTCCGGAGGTCCTGGCGCTCGAGCTCGTCGACCCGGCGCCGGGCGCTCGCGCGATCGCCGCGGGCGAAGGAGAGCTGGGCGAGGCGCAGGACCACGTCGACCTCGTCCGCGGGGGCCTTGAGCTCCCGCACGAGCCGGTACGCCTCGAGCAGGTCGGCCTCGGCGCTGTCGTACTCGCGCCGGTCGAGCCCGATCTTCCCCTGGATGATGAGCGACTGCATGACGCCGAACCGGTCGCCGAGGCGCTCGAGGATCTCGCGCGAGCGGTGGACCTTCTGGACGGCGTCCTCGAACCGGCCCGCCTCGCGCAGCACGTCGGCCGAGTTGAACAGCGCCCAGGCGACCCGACGCTGGTCGTGCGCCTTCTCGGCGAGCCGGATCGCTTCCGCGAACTGCGCCTCGGCGGCCTCGAACTTCTCGGGCGTCGGGGGCTGGCCCGCGAACATCACGCCGAGGAAGAGGTGCGCGTGCGACGCCTCGCGCGCGTCCCCGAGCTCTTCCAGGATCCGCGCGGCCGCGCGCGCCTCCTCGATCGCCGATTCGGACTGCCCGGTCATCGCGAGGACGTTCGCCGTCCGCGCGCGACTGAGCGCGGTGGCGCGCTCGTTGCCGGCCTGGCGGGCGATGCGGAGCTCCTCGGTGTGCTCGGCGAGCGACTCCTTGTAGCGCCCCTGGTAGTAGAGCGCCTCCCCGCGCAGGCGGTGGAGCGCGAGGCAGACGAGCGGGTGGGCGGAGAGGTCGACCGCCTGCAGGACCTCCTCGGTCGTGTCGTCGGCCGCCCGCCACTCGCCCTGGTCGGCCTGGACCTGGGCGATGTAGAGCTGGGACATCGCCCGCACCGGCGGGGAGATCCGGCCCTCCGCCCCGCGGCGCGCGAGGTGGTCGCGGACGAGTCGCTCCGCCTCGCGGAACTCGCCGAGGTGGTCGATCTCCTGCGCGATCGCGAGGATGAGCTCCGTCTCGCCGTCGGCGTCGTCCGGCTTCAGGCGCCGGAACCCCTCGAGGGCGCGCTCGAGGTGCGAGCGGGCCGTCTCGTGCGCGTAGACGCGCTCGGCGATCTCGGCCGCCGCGCGGTTGTACGAGACGCTCTTCTCGTCGACCTTCCCGAGGTAGAAGTGGCGGGCGAGGGCGTAGATCGTGTCCAGGTCGGCGCTCCCGGACGCTTCGAGCGCCTCACCGGCCCGACGGTGCAGGAGCCGCCGCCGGCTCTCCGTCAGCTGGCGATAGATCTCCGCCCGGGCGCGGTCGTCGGGGAACGCGAGGAGCTCGCCGGCGCGCTCGAAGAGGATGCCGCGGCCGACGAGACGGTCGACCGACTCGGCGAGGCGCTCCTCGTCCTCCCCGCTCGCGCGCAGGAGGATCGAGAACGGGAA
>JASHUS010000171.1 GCA_030039865.1 Thermoplasmata archaeon | reverse complement strand
TCGAGTTCACCGTGATCGACGTCGCGTTCGTCTACTTCATCGTCGCCGGGCAGTGGACGGCGATCTACCGGGCGTGGAAGGTCTATCGCGCCCTTCCCGAGGTCCGCTCGCCGTAGGGCTCGACCCCGCCCGGTCGGCCCGGTCGACGACGGTCCCGCCCCGCCAGCGGTAGTACTGGAGCGGGTGCTTCAACTTCGGGTCGAAGCACCGGGCGTCCCGCTCGCGGTCCACAAGGTCGCGGGCGGTCGGATCGCCATCCCGCAGGCAGAGCCCGTGGCTCCGGAGGGTGTCGCACTCGGGGGGTTCGTAGCCCGCCCCCCCGTCGCGGAGCGTGATGTGTTCGACCTGGTAGCGCGTGATCGACTCGTCGAAGTCCGGTGCGCCGCGGTAGGCGTCGACGATCGTGTCGAAGTCCGCGCCGACGCGGTGGAGGAAGGCGGCGAGGGCGAAGCGGCCCGCGTGCGACAGGTTCTCGCCCTGCTGGAGCGTCCGCATCATCTTGCGGATGCACGGCGGGAACAGGGCGGGCTGGATCGGGCCGGTCGGTCCCCCGATCCGTGCGCGGGGCGCCGGGGTCCGGCGCGCGACGTCCTCCAGCAGCTCGCGCTCTCGGGTCCCGATCAGATCGACCACGTCGTCGGCGAGCGGGACCGGTAGCGCGAGCTGGATCCGGACCGCCTCCTGGAGGAGGCGGGCGGCGCGGACGGGCCGGACGATCACGCTCCCGTTCCGGACCGACTGCGCGGCGAGGCGGAACTCGCCCTCGCGGATCGGGACGGAGAGCCGGACGTAGTCGACGAGCGGGATCGCGACCCGCTCCCCGTCGGGCTCGAACGAGTAGCCCAGGCGCCGGGCGACCTCGGCGAGCTCCTCGCCAGGCGCCGTCTCGAGCCGTCCGTAGCTGCGCTTCGCCTCGGCGACCGCCCAGCGTCGCAGGGCCGCGCCGGCGGGCACCGAGGAGAGGAGCATCCGGGCGAAGAGGAACGAGAGGAAGCGCACGTCAGGGGCCGCCCGGGCGAGCTCGTCCAGGTCGCGGCTCCCGCGCGGGTCGTCGGCCGCCGCGAGGATGCGGGCGCGCCCGAGCGCGCGGGCGCCCTCGTAGGCCGGATCCTCGAGCAGGGCGCGGACCGACACCGTCTCCCCGGCGAGGAGCTTGTCGGCCTCGGGCAGGAACGGATACTCGGCGAAGAGCGACCGTTCGTCTAGATCAGGTGCGGTACGATGAACTGCCATACGAGAAGCACCAGGACCAAGACCGAGGAGACCGCGGTCGCGCGTGTGGCGAACTGGTCGAGCCGGGCGGCCGTCCAGCCGCGCTTCAGCCGGGCCGCGATCGAGGCGACGTAATCGCGGAAGAGCAGGCCGCCGTCCAGCGGGAAGAGCGGCAGCGCGTTCGACAGGCCGAGCAGGAAGTTCATCCAGGCGAGCCAGTAGAGGAGGTTGGCGCCGATCCAGAACGTCGCGGACCCGCCGGCGGCGAGCGGTCCCGTGACGTGGAAGTACTCCGCGCTCGTCCCTTGGATCGGTTGGAGACCGGCGAGGGGCAGGACGACCCACTCGACGGCGCCCGTGTACGGACCTTGGCTCGAGCCGAGCGGCCAGACGAAGACCTGCTTCAGCTCGGCCGGTGTGATCGAGTCGACCGCCACCCCGAGGTAGCCGCGGCCCGGAACGGTGGGACTGTCCGCGAGCGTGATCGAGATCGCGACCGAACGGCCGAGCGACGCCGAATAGTAGGCGAGCGCGATCGTCTCGCCCTTCTTCGTGAGCGCGAGGGCGTTCTCGAACGCGTTCAGGGTCGGGGTGCTCGTGCCGTTCACCGCGGTGATCACGTCCCCGCCCGCGAGCGACGCGTTGGCCGCGGGAGTGTTCGGCTCGACGTAGGCGATGCCGACCCCGTTCGCGGTCGGGGTGACCGCGGAGGAGACCACGACGGACATCGCGACGAAGAAGATGACCGTGAGGGCGAAGTTCGCGAGGACGCCCGCGGCCGCGACCCGATCGCGCGGGCGGCGGGGCGCCGCGTTCATGTCCGTATCGTCCTGCTCGACGAACGCGCCGATCGGTACGACGAACCAGAGGATCCCGAGGCTCTTCACGCCGATCTTCTGCGACCGCGCGAGGATCCCGTGCATCAGTTCGTGCAGCACGATCCCGACGACGAGCGCGACGATCCCGTACCCGAGCGGGATGATCGGGTTGATCCCCGGGAGCCCGAGCGCCTCGTTCACCGAGGGCGCCTCGGACGAAGGGATCCGCGTCGAGATGATCGCCCCGAAGAGCAGGAGCAGGAAGATCGTCGCCATCGCGATCGCGGCGAGCGCGATCCCGACGTCGCCCACGACCGACCAGAACCGCTGGAACCGGCCCCAGCGGTCGAGCGCGCTGCGGCCGCGCTTCGTCTTGGTCATGAGCGCCGGCCCGAACAGCGTCAGCGCGCGGTCGGGCCCCAGCCGACCGGTGCGGTGGAGAACGTAGAGCACGAGGAAGTACGCGGCGATGAGACCGAGCGCGATCTCGTAGCCGAGGTAGGGGTTCACGGCGATCCATGCGACCTACGCCGCGCCCGGGTAATGAGTTCGCCGGCGAGTCGGGACGAAGGGGGTTATCTCGGGCGGCGTTCCTCTCCCGGAGCGATGGTGTTCCGCGTCGCGCCGAGACGCTGGGCCGCGCTGTGGGTCGTGCTGGTCGTGCTCGCGACGAGCGCGAACGTGCGGTCCGATCGCCCTTCGATAGCGCCATCGGACGCTGCCAGCGGCTCGCTCTCCGTCAGCGGGTCGGGCACGGCCCGGCCGGCCGCGGTCCAGGTCGCGCCCGGCTTTGCCGCCGGTGAAGGGACGACCGAGATCGGTCCGCTGCCCGGTCCGACGCCCCTCACGGTCGCGGTCGGCCTCGCCTCGCAGGATTCTTCGGGACTCGAAGCGTACGTGGCGGCCGAGTACTCGAGCGGCTCGCCGGCGGCGTCCCATTTTCTCTCGGACTCGGTCCTGTCGCGCCGGTACGGTGCGGAGCCGGCGGCGATCGACGCGGCGCGGTCGTACTTCGTCGGGGACGGCCTCTCCGTCTCCGTGAGCCCCGATCACCTCCTGCTCTTCGTCTCGGGACCCGCCACGGATGTCGCCCGAGCGTTCGACACTTCCTTCGTGGAGTATCGGTCCGGCGCGGGCTCCGAGTTCTTCTCCCACCCGACGCCCGCGGTCCTCCCCGGCGGGATCCCCTGGAGCGGGGCGGCGGGACTCGGGAACTCCTCCGCGATCGAACCGGCGGTGTCCGAGGCCGGTTCCTCGGTGCCCGTGGCCGGCCCGGCGGCCGCCTGCTCGTCGGGGGCGTCGGGGCTCTCGCCGTGCCAGGTCGAGACCGCCTACGACCTCGAGCCCTTGCTCGCGGCCGGCACGAACGGGTCGGGATACTCGGTCGGCATCGTCGACGCGTACTCCTCCGACGAAGGGGAGAGCCAGCTCGAGCTCGACCTCGGCTTCTTCGCGACGCAGTTCGGCCTGAACGCGGGGACGGTCCACTTTCTGTACCCCGTCCCGACCACGACGGACCTCAACGGCTCGGGCGTGAACCCCGACTGGGCCGCGGAGGACGCGCTCGATCTCGAGTGGGCGCGCGCGGCGGCCCCGGGCGCGACGATCGACTACACCTTCTCGCCGAACGCCGGGATCGGGCTCTACGAGGCCGTCGACTGGTTGGTCGCCCACCAGACGGTCAACGTGATCTCGTTGAGCTGGGGCGAGCCCGACGTCGGCGTGTACAACGCGTTCGACACCCGGTGCAGCTCGGCCTGCAACGCGTCGAGCGACGGGTCGTACGCGATCTTGAGCCCGGTCCTCGAGTTCGCCGCGGCCGAGGGGATCAGCGTCTTCGCCGCGGCGGGCGACTGCGGCGCCGCCGACGGCACGAGCGGCGTCGCGACGAACTACCCGGCATCCGATCCGTACGTGACCGGAGTCGGCGGCTCCGTGCTCAACGTCACGAGCAACGGCACGTACGAGAGCGAGTACGCCTGGTCGGGCAACGCGACGGGCGCGTCGTCCCCCGGCTGCCAGAACCAGGGCGGCTCGGGCGGCGGGTACGCGACGTTCCCCCGCCCCTGGTGGCAGACGGGGCTCGCGTCCTCGCCCGGCTCTCGAGGAGTCCCGGACGTCGCGCTCGACGCCGGCACGGCGGTGGCGATCATCCTCCGGGGCGCAGACGTCGGGGTCCGGGGCACGAGCGTGGGGACGCCGATCTGGGCGGGCATCGCGGCCGTTCTCGACCAATCAGCTGGCGGAGCCCTCGGCTTTCTCGACCCGCAGCTGTATCGGATCCTGAACGGCCCGGACTATCTCCTCGATTTCCACGACATCACCGCCGGGTCGAACGGATACTCGGCGGGGGTCGGCTGGGATCCGGTCACCGGGATCGGTACGCCGATCGTGGCCGCCCTCGCGAGCGACCTGTCCCCGGAGACTCTTCCGCTCGCGTCGGGCCCGACCACGAACCTGACCGCGGCCCCCGCGATCGGCGGCGTGCCACTCAGCGTTACATTCCGTGTCGGGGCGTCGGGCGGCACGGGGACGTACCCCCTCGAGGGGGTCTACTTCGGGGACGGGACCGCCGGGTTCGCGACCGGTGGGACGGCGACCCACACGTACACGGTGCCCGGCGTCTACGCGGCCCAGTCGTTCGTCGTCGACTCGTCGGGGAACGGCTCTGCCTCGTCGCCGGCGCTCGTCATCGCGGGCGGAGGGAGCCTCCTCTCGGTCGGTCTCGCGGCGTCGAACACGACGGCCAACGTCGGATCGCCCGTAGCGTTCACGGTCGATGCGGTCGGCGGGACGGCCCCGTACACCTACTCCTACTACTTCGGCGACGGGACGTTCCTCAACGCCTCGAGCGACTCCTCGGTCGTCCACACGTACGGCGTGGCGGGCGCGTTCTGCGCGTCCGTGGTCGTCGCGGACTCCGCCGACCCGGCGGACGGAGGTCTCGGCGCCGGGGTCGGGATCGGCGTCGGCGGCGCCCCTGCCCCCGCCTGCTCGAGCGGCTACCCCGCGCTCGACGCGTCCGGGAACGTGTCGACCGCGTCCGGCGTCGCGCCGCTCACGGTCGAGGTGAGCGCCCTGGCAACGGGCGGGACCGGGGGACCGTACGCCTTCGGCTGGAGCTTTGGCGACGGGACCGTGGCCTCAGGGCGTACCGCCACGCACTCGTACACGGCGGCCGGCAGCTACGTGATCGTGCTGAACGTCTCGGACGCGGCGGGCGACCGGTCGGAACTGGAGTGGAACGTCACGGTCCGCGCTCATGCCTCGAACCCCTCGGCGCCGGTCTGGACCCTGCTCGTGCTCGCCGTGGCCCTCATCGCCGCCGTCGCGATCGCCGCGATCCACTCGGCGAGCCGTCGGCGCGGTCCGCCCCCGGGACCGACGGACGCGCCCACGGTCCCGCCCGCCGCGCCGCCGCCACCGGGGGCCGGAGGACCCGGCGCCTAGCCCTTCACGACCCCAAGCGGAACGAGCCGGGCGACGCGGCGCGTAAGCCCCGCGCCCTCCGCGACCCGCACGACCTCTTCGACGTCCTTGTACGCCCCCGGCGCCTCCTCGGTCACTCCTTCGCGGGTCGCCGAGCGCACGACGATGCCGCGGCTCGAAAGCGTACGGGTCACGTCCTCGTAGCGGAAGGTGCGAACGGCCGCGTGGCGGCTCAGCCGGCGGCCGGCGCCGTGGCACGACGAGCCGAACGAGCGCTCGATCGCGGCCGGGAGGCCCGCGAGCACGTAGCTCGCTGTGCCCATGTCGCCCGGGATCAGCACGGGCTGGCCATACGGCCGGTACGCCGCGGGCACCTCCTCCCGGCCGGCGGGGAAGGCGCGCGTCGCGCCCTTGCGGTGCACGAGGAGCTTCGCGCGTCCGCCGTCGACGGCGTGCTCCTCGACCTTCGCCATGTTGTGCGCGATGTCGTAGACGATCGACAGGTCGAGCTCCGGGTCCGGCCGCTCGAAGACCGCGGAGAACGCGCGGCGCACCCCGTGCGTGATCGCCTGGCGGTTGGCCCACGCGAAGTTCGCGCCCGCCGCCATCGCGGCGAGATAGCGCTGCCCGTCCTCGGAGGCGACCGGCGCGCAGGAGAGCTGGCGGTCGACGAGCGTCACGCCCTGCTCGAGGAGGCGCCGGTCCATCCGCTGGATGAAGTCGGTCGCGACCTGGTGGCCGAGTCCGCGCGAACCGGTGTGGAGCATCACGACGACGCGGTCCGGCACGAGCCCGAGGACCTCCGCGAACTCCGGGAAGAACAGCTCGTCGACGCGCTGGACCTCGAGGAAGTGGTTCCCCGAGCCGAGCGTCCCGAGCTGCTTCAGGCCCCGCTTGCGCGCGCTGTCGGAGACCTCCCGGGGATCGGCGTTCGCGAGTCGCCCCTCCTCCTCCTGCACGGCGAGGTCGCCCGGGCGCCCGAGCCCGTGCTCGACCGCCCAGGCGGCGCCGCCGGCGAGCACCTCGTCGATCTCCGTGCGCTTCAACGGGTGCCCGCCCTGCGAGCCGACGCCCGAGGGGACCTCGCGGTAGAGCCGCTCGATCAGCGCCCCGAGGCGGGGCCGGACCTCCTCGGCCGTGAGGTTCGTGCGGATCAGCCGTACGCCGCAGTTGATGTCGTAGCCGATCCCGCCCGGCGACACGACCCCGTCCACGAGATCGAACGCCGCCACCCCGCCGACCGGGAACCCGTAGCCGAAGTGGATGTCCGGCATCGCGAGCGCGTGCCGCTGGATCCCCGGCAGGGTCGCCACGTTCGCGAGCTGCTGGAGCGAGGGGTCCCCCTCGACGCCCGCGAGCAGCGCGCTGTCCGAGAACAGGACGCCCGGGACGCGCATCCCGGCCGCCTCGTCGCGGGGGATCTCGAACGTGAACTCGTCCCGGCGGACGAGCGCGGGCGGATTCGGCACGGCGGCGCGCGAGACAGGCTGATTATTTAGGCCGCCGGGCCGGAATTCGCTGCCAGCCAAAACCCCAAGTACGCCCGTCCGGATGTTCGAGCGAGAACGTGAACGCCCGCACGTGGATCTCCATCGCCAACCTCGTGGCGATCGTCGTCGCCTTCGCGGTCCTCTTCGAGCTGCCGCAGTACTCGGGCTACGCGTTCTACGGGCTCCTCGGATGGATCGTCGTGAGCCTCGTGCTGGTCTACGCGCTCCGGGTCGGCCGGACGAACCCGGCCACCGGCGGTTTCGGCCGCTCGGGGGGCACGACCGCGCCATCCGCCCCGGGAGCGCTCCCGTCGTCGGGGAGCGGGACCACGGCGGGACCGGTCGGCTTTTGCATCTACTGCGGCAGGAACCTTCCACCGGGAGCGGCGGTGTGCCCCGCGTGCGGGCACGCGGTCCGCACCGTCTGACCGGGCCCGTCCCCCGCCGACCGCTTCAGGTCGGGTCCGGTTCGACGAACATCATCGGCTCGCGGGCGCGCACGTTCGTCCCGGCCGAGACCCGGAGCTCGCGCACGGTCCCATCGGCCGGGCTCAGGATCTCATTGACCATCTTCATCGCCTCGAGCCGCAGAAGGACGTCGCCCCGATGGACGCGGTCGCCGTCCCGGACACGGACCTCGAGGACTTTGCCGGGCATCGGCGGGATCACGGGAACGCCGGGGCCCTCGGTCGCGGGGGGCACGGTCGCCGCAGCGGGGGGCGCGGTCGGAGCGGGCGACGTTCGTCCCGCCGGCCCCGCGACGACCTTGACGGTCCAGCGTTCCCCGCCGACGTCCACCGGTCCGGGGGGCCGGGGGAAGTGCTCGGGCCACCCGTCGACGACGATCCGCTCCCCGGCGATCTCAAGCTCGACCTTAGTCGG
>JASHUS010000170.1 GCA_030039865.1 Thermoplasmata archaeon | reverse complement strand
AGCACCGACTGACCCACCGGCGCGAGGCGCTGTGGATTCGCGGGATGCGCGAGGCCGGAAGCTCCGCTTCCGAGGCCCGGGCGACCATGCAGCGGCTCAACGCGTGGAACCAGACCGAGGAGGCCCGGGGTCGCGCGCCCTCGATCGCCGCCCAGGCCCGGTGGGTCTCCCGCCGGATCGGAGGGCGGGTCGATGGCGCCGTGATGGGGGCGGCGATCGACGCGCTCGCCGCCCGAGCCCCGGTCCGCGTCGCCCCCGGGGCGCGAGCGTCGCTCGAGCGCCTCCGCCGCGGCGGGCTCCCGCTCGCCATCGTCTCGAACCTCCTCCACGGCACGAGCGCGGGGGCGCGCGCCATGCTGGACCGTCTCGGCCTCGCGAAGGAGTTCTCGGTGTTCTTCTTCTCGGACGAGCACCCCTGGTCGAAGCCCGGGCCCGAGCCGTTCCGCTGGGCCGCGCGCCAGCTGGGGGCCCGGCCCTCCGAGGTGGTGCACGTCGGCGACCTGGTCTATGACATCGAGGGTCCGGCGCGCGCCGGGATGCGCGCGATCCTCTACACGGGCCTCCACCGGCTCGAGCCCCCGCAGCTGATCGCGCTCGCCCAGTCGGCGCCGACGACCGTGCCGCGCGCGCCCACCTGGGACGCGGTCCGCGTGCTGGTCCAGGCCGCCCAGCGGCTCCGGTCTACTGGGCCATCCGCGGGTAGAGCCGCGACTCGATCACGATCAGCGCGAGCGCGACGCCGCTGAGGACCCCGAAGTCGACCGCCAGCGGGAAGGTGGACGCGGCGCCCGGGACCATCAGGGTCCGCAGCGCGTCCACGAGGTAGGAGAGCGGGTTGGCGTACGAGACGTAGCGGAGCCACAGCGGCATGATCGAGACCGGGTAGATCGCGTTGCTCGCGAAGAACAGGGGCATCGTCATCAACTGGCCGATCCCGAGGAACCGCTCCTGCGTCTTCACGAGGCTCGCGATGATCATCGAGAGCGTCGAGAAGAGCGCCGCGCCGAGGACGATCGCGACGAGCACGCCGAGGATCGCGAGCGGCGCGAAGTTGAGGTGGACGGAGAGCGCGAGGGCGAGCAGGAAGATGATCACCGCCTGCGAGAAGCCCCGCAGGCTCGCGGAGAGCGCGCGCCCGCCGACGAGGACGACGCGGGGGGTCGGACTGACGAGGAACTTCGTGACGATCCCGAGCTCGCGCTCGCGGATCGACGCCATGCCGTAGAAGATCGCCACGAAGAGCACGCTCTGCGCGAGGATCCCCGGCGTGAGGAACTCGAGGTACGTCAGCGAGCCGGTCGGGATCGCGTGGATCTGGGTGAAGACGCTCCCGAAGACGACGAGCCACAGCGCCGGCTGGACGGCGCGCATGAGGAGCTCGGAGGGGTCGTGGGCGAGCTTACGGACCTCGTAGCCGAAGACGGCCGCGATCTGCGCCGCGCCGCCGACGACGACCTCCGCGACGGGGGTCGCGTCCGGCCCGCCCGGGGGGACCGGCTTATTCAAGACGGACTGCTGCACGCCGCGTCCTCCCGGTCTCGCGATAGCTGCCGCTGAGCTCGACCTCTTCGCCCGCGTAGTGGAGGAACGCGTCCTCGAGCGTCGCCCCCGGGGTGCCGAGGCTCGCCTTGAGCGCCGCCGGAGAGTCCAGCGCGCGCAGGCGGCCCCGGTGCAGGATCCCCACCCGGTCGCAGAGCCGGTCCGCTTCCTCCATGTAGTGGGTCGTCAGCACGACCGACGTGCCGTACGTCTTCCGCACGAGCTCGATCTGTTCCCAGACGGCGTCCCGCGCGATCGGGTCGAGCCCGACCGTGGGCTCATCCATGAACAGGACCCGCGGGCGATGCATCATCGCCTGCGCGATCTCGAGCCGTCGGATCATCCCGCCCGAGTAGTTCCGCACGAGCTCGTCGGCCACGTTGGACAGTCCCATGAACTTCAGCGAGTCGCGGATCCGCGCGTCGCGTTCCTCCCGCGGGATCCGGTAGAGCCGCGCGAAGACCCAGAGGTTCTCGTAGCCGGTGACCTGCGCGTCCACGGAGATCAACTGCGGGACGTAGCCGATCGCCCGGCGCGTGGCGGTCGGCTCGCGGGCGACGTCGTGGCCGGCGACCACGGCGCGCCCCGAGCTCGGCGGGAGGAGGGTCGTGAGCATCTTGATCGTCGTCGTCTTGCCCGCGCCGTTCGGGCCCAGGAGCCCGAACAACTCCGCGCTCCCGACCTGAAGCGTGAGGCGATCGACCGCGATCAGATCCCCGAACCGGCGGGTCAGATCGAAGGTCTCGAGAACGGGATCCGCCACCAATTGAAACTCCGGCGGTCGTAGGACCGCGGCAGTTCTTATCGTCCGCGCCCGAGCGGAGGAGATGGGAGGCCCGTGCGCGTCGCAGCGAGTCAAGGCGGAGCCAGCACCGTCGGCCGCGGGCGGGCGTCGGTGACCCACGACGTCCGCCGGACCGCCGCGGGTCCCGACGTTCCGGCGGCGGCCATCCCGGGGTCGACGTCGTGTTGGGGGAGATACTTCACACCGATCGTGATCAGCGCGCCGGCGACCGTGTAGGTCCCTCCGATGGGGATCTCGTAGCCCGCGATGGCCCCCGGCTGGTAGGAATAATCGGCATCGGTGAGGTACACGACGATCAGTCGGGTCGGGGAGTCGAAGAGCACGTCGTTGGTCTTGAGATCCCACGACGTGTCGTTCGGAAGCCCCGACTCCCGGAAGGTGACCCGGTAGTAGGCGAGCGGCACGTCGACGGCCGCGCCGGCGACGTCGACCGACCCGTGCGTGGCTCCGCCGGCGGCGATCGTGACCGAGTAATCGAACGATCCGTTGCCGAGGGGCCAGTCGAGGCCGGAACCGGTGCTGCTCCGGGTCGACGCTCCGATCCCGACGGTCCAGTTCGTTCCCTTCGGGAGCCCGGACTCGGTGAAGTCGACCGCGTACGTGACCGGTGTGAAGTCGATGGGGGTCGCGGTCACGCCGGCGCCCGCGATCGTCACGCTGCCGGCGAGCGCGGTCGGCGCGTACCGCGAGTCGTTCGTCGCGGTCGTGTACTCATACGTACCGTTCGCGAGCTCCACGGCTTCCGTCGGCGCCGCCCCAGTCGACTCGAGCGAGGGTCCTTGGGTCACGTTGACGTACCACAGGTCCGCGAGCGGGAGCCCGGACTCTGAGAACTCGACCGGGTAGATCGAGGACGTCGCCTCGAGCGTGGTGGCCTCGACGCAGGCGCTCGGCGTGCTCTCGCCGCTCGCATTCCATCCGACTACCTCCGCGGAGTACGTGGCGAACGACAGCAGGTCCGTGACGGCGATCGTGTCGTTGGGACCTTGCGTAGAGTAGCGCTCGGGCGACCCGCGGCAGCCGCCGCCCTCGAAGAGCGCGAGCGTATCGTTGGAAACGCCCGCCCCGGCGGACTGCGTCCAGCTCCACGTGATCGCGTCGGTCGAGATCGTGGCCGCCACGAGATCGGTCGGTGGAGCCGGGCCCAACGTCAGCGCCTCGACGTGGGCCGGGCTCATTCCTTCGTAATGCAAGTTCCAGGCCGTGACGGAGACCGCGTACTCGGTCCCCGATGCGAGTCCACTCAATGCCCAGGTCGTCGTGCTCGCCGGTAGTGAGACGGAGTGGTCCAGAAGGGTCCCAGGTCCCCACTGTACCGAGTAGTTCACGACGCCCGCCGTCGCCGGCGCGTTCCAGGCGAGGACGATGCGGGAGTTAGTCGACTCGCTGATGCCGACCGTCAGCCCCACCGGTCCAGTCTCGTCCGCGGGCGGCGCGGAATTGGGGTTCGGGAACTCGGGCGACCCGAGCCTCCACATCCACCAGATCGTGCCGATCGCCGAATCCTCGCCGCCGTCGATGGTGCAAGCGCCCGAGAAGTCGGGCGTGCACGTGTACGAGTCGGGGGCGATCAGGTACGACGCGTTGTAGAACTGTCCCTCCTGCCCCCACTGCGCCCAGGACGAGATCGGGACCCCGTCGACCGAATGGTTGGGGAAGTACGGGCTCACGTTGGTCGAGTAGTACCCCACATGCCCCGGGGTCGTGTCGACGATCCAGGAGTCGTTACCGAATCCGGCGTACTCGCTCGCCATCATCGGCCCGCTCGCGACCAGTTGGGGGCGGTCGGACTCGCTCGCGACCCCGAGGGGAACGGAGGGAGGTGCTCCGGACGGGTACGTGTCGGTGACGCCGAGCAGGGCGGTCAGCGTGCCGCCCGGGCCGATCGCGTACGTGAGGCCCGACCACTCCGCCTGCACGAAGAGCTCGCGCGACGTGACGTTGAGCGCGACCCCGTTGACGCCGTTGACGACGATCCCGCTGCCCCACGTCGCCTTGTACGTGCGCGTCAGCTGGATCTCGCCCGGACCGGTCAGCTGCCACTCCTCGATCCCGTCCGAGGAGTTGCCCTGCGCCTCGACGTTGACGTAGCCGTTCAGGAACGGTTCCCAGTAGACGTTGTTCGCCTCGAAGTAGTCGAGCTTGCCGACGTACGACTGGCCCTCGCCCCAGAGCGGATGGTCGAGGACGCTGCCGTTATCGAGGATCAGGGTCAGCTGGGAGTCGTTGCCGTCCCAGCCGGTGAGCTGGACCTGGCCGTTCGCGCGTACGGCGGAGGTGTTCACGCCCGTGAAGTTGTACTCGAACGATCGCCCCGTCGTCACGTTGACGGCCTCGGCCGTGATCCCCGTGCCGGACGGGGCGAGCGTTCCCCAGTCGTAGAGGTACGTTCCGTCCTGGGTGCTGAACAGCGCGTTCGGGATCATCGCGTAGCTGGGGAACGACTGGTAGAGCGGCGTCCACGACGCGATCGCGGTGAGCGTCCGATTCACGAACGA